>CAYQOD010000085.1:0-7866 GCA_964419065.1 uncultured Thermodesulfobacteriota bacterium
TTCCCAGGGGTTCGATCATAATGAGCTGATAAATGGCCTTGCTCCTATCGCTGACCCGACGCAGGGACACCCTTTCATACCGCTCTCGCTTCTCAATTTTCCTCACCATATTCTCTTTTTGCCATGCTTGGCCATTCCATCGGGAAAGGGTCGTCCCTCTCCAGTAGAGGGGAACCGGTGGTGGTTGGTCATAGTGAGGGAGCTCCACCCTCATCACCACTCGCTCGTCCAACTGTACCGGGCCGCTATCACTCAAATCCACCACATCCGAGAACCCGGCGGATGTACCACCCCATCTCTCCTTGCCGGTCACGCTGAGGCTGAGCCTCGGAAGGGCGAAGAAAAGAAAAAAGGTAAGGCAGAAGGAACAAAAGGCTGTCCCCGATATACCCAAAAAGAGGGAGAGGGAAGTCAAATGGCGTGGAGGAGGAGACATGTGAGGATGTCTCTCCAGATCACCCTTCACGTGGAGTAAAATCAAGAACCAGATACCGATGAGAAGGAAGGCCAGGAAAAAAAACAGGTAGTAGAGATGCGAGGTCAACTCCGTTGCAACCAACATCATGAGGAGACTCAGGCCAGCCAGTTGAAAATAGTCTTTGGCCCTCTCGATGTGGAAGAGTTTTAACGCCTGGATCACGATCAAAAGTTGCGTGAGGGCGATGAGGAGAGGGGTATTGAGGAAAGTATACAAAAAGATGGAATATGCGAAGGCGAGGATGACAACGAGATTAAAGAGAGCCCCTCCTTCCTTCGGCCTCATGAGGATGCTCAGAGGGTGAACCACCAGAGCAAGCGTCCAAATGGGTAGGGGGATTTCACCGGTGAGGATGAGGATCATGAGTCCGCACAGGACCAGGGCATGAATGGAGATGCGCAACACAAAATCCAACCTCGTTCCCCGAAACACCCTTACCCCCGTGCCGTAACTTCTACGGTAAAAGCTCCAGTCTGAGGTGATACTCCCTGTTGCATTCTTCCTGGAACAGACCCTACTAAGGCCAGAGATCTGAGAATATGATGCAGGTGTACTTCACCTTTGTCGAAAGGTATAAATTCATCCCCGAGAGAGAGCCCCACCAAGAAATCGTGCCTTTTAAGTAGATGATACGCCAAAGAGGCCGCCTTTGAAACACATCCCTCGAATTGTTCTCTATACATAGGAGTGACTTCTTCCGGCAGGGAAGTGTCCAAAACGATATGCACTTTTTTCATTCCTGCGCTCTCGTATTCCTTCACCATTGTCTGGGAGAGCTTGGCGGTGCTGCGCCAGTGGATATCGCGAGAGGTGTCGCCGGGGAGATATTCCCGGATGCCAAAGATATTCTCCCCTCGCCCTTTGTGCGGGGTCGACCACGGTCCTTCCCCCCGTCGATATGCCTCCGGTATGGCATCGTTCCATGGCAACAACTGAGGGTAGACCAGGACCTGCAGAGGGTTCTTAACTCTGATTCCTTTGATAAAGAAGCCGAAGGGAAATCGAGTAAGGAGATGTGGTTTCCGTAGGTTATGAAAACCACGGCGAGAAAAAGAGAGTCGATAGACCTGAGTTGCGGTCTCTTGGGGACGGACACGAAAGAGATACGCCAACCCCCCCGTTTTTTCTCCGTTTACATCTTCCTCCAGCTCCAGCGAAAAAGAGGTCAGGTATCTCTTTCTATTCTTTATGGTCAAGAGGGCGCTGCACGGGGTGCGGGCAAAGATGTAGGGGGGTAAGCTTCGTTTGACCTCTAACCCCTTCACCATCAATTCAGAGAGGAACCCGGAGGCGATGATCAAACTCAAAAGCATCCCCAAGACCAGATACAAGAGATTGTTGCCGGTATTGACCGCTGCGAAACCTATCGCCAGGGAGATAAGGATAAATTTTACCCCTTCCGGCGTAAATCGCAGAAAACGGTTCCTGAGAGAGATTTGGAGGCCCATGGTTCTGCCTCAGTCCCTAGAGTGGGACGGGGATCCGATCGAGAATCTCCATGAGGATTCTTTCCGTTGCCTCCCGGTAACCGTCTATCCCATATCCAGATGTAGGAATGATCCTATGTCCGAGGATTGGGAGCGTCAGGGATTTCACGTCATCGGGGATGCAATAGTCCCTTCCCTCCATCAGGGCCTTGGCCTTGGCTGCTCGCAGGAGGAAGATGGCTCCTCTGGGGCTCACTCCTAGACGTAGGAAGTCCGAATTCCTGCTGGCCGTCACGATGTCCATGAGATAGGTGAGGATTTCCTCATCCACGCGTATGCCTTCCGCTCTCCTCTGCATTTCAAGCACCTCCTCACCAGACATCACCGGTTGCAGTCCTCTTACCTCATCTTCAAGTCTGGCGTGGACGAGGATTTCCTTCTCATCTATGAGAGGAGGATAACCGATACGTGCCCTCGTCATAAAACGATCCAATTGAGACTCGGGTAACGGATAGGTACCCTGATATTCCAGCGGGTTCTGCGTAGCAACCACCATAAAGGGTTGGGGTAATGGATAGGTTTTGCCATCCATGGAAACCTGAAATTCGTTCATCGCCTCCAGGAGGGAACTTTGCGTCTTGGGAGAAGTACGGTTTATCTCATCTACCAGGACAATATTGGCGAAAATAGGACCCGGCTTAAATTCGAAGGTGCCTGCATGAGGATTGTAAACAGGGACTCCGAGAATATCAGAGGGGAGCAGATCGCTGGTAAACTGAATCCGTTGGAAGGAGGAGCTGATTGACATGGCCAAACTTTGAGCCAAGATCGTCTTTCCCACTCCTGGTACGTCCTCAATGAGGAGGTGACCCCTGGCCAGAAGAGTGATGCTGGCGAGGGTGATGACCTCGGGCTTCCCCTTGATCACCCGTCCCATATTCCCCCGCAGGGCCTCAACCTTTTCGGTAATCTCGTTCATCTCCACAAACGAGGCAGGGATGGCCCGCGCTCAAACCGCTACGGAAGTTCCCTGTATCCTATAATTTCGTCCTAATTTTAACAAAGATGAGATGAGGAGACAAGAGGAAATCCCTTGACATCGCTCTCACCCCATGATTAAACCCTCTTGAGGGGATCATAAGATAGATGGTCGTTTCAAGGACCAGGATTACCCGGTGACCAAACCCACAGGGAGAAGAAACATGACGAAAAGCAAAGATCGATCATCTTCCAAGGAACGTTATCTTTGGATCACCTTATTCGCCCTGATGTTGGCCCTTGTTGTTGTCCTGTCCCTTCAATATATTGGGTGTAGGGACAGATTACAGGAGGCTGAAAGGGAACGAGAGGCCCTCCTTGCGACGATTGACGAATTGAAAGGTGGTTCCTTGCTGCGAAGCTGGGAGGTCTCGCAGTTGCAGAAGGAGGGGCTCTCCGATCCAGCGGATGATTTGGCCGCTGATCTGGTGCAGCATCGTGAGCTGATACCTTTTGAAGGGGTCTTGGGTGGCACCATGGGGTTTTACTCCAAGAAGGACATCCATGTATTGACCTCTCGCTGGGTCTTGGCCTCCTTTGAGGACGGGCACATCGGCGGGTGCATGCTCCTGGAATACACGGTCTCACCGCAGGGAAAGATCCAGTGGAAGGTCCTCACAGCATACCTTGACTGAACGCTATAAGGAGACCCTTATGTATCGGGTGCTCCTCCCGTCTCTATCCTCGTGGGGACGTAGGCGTACCGCCGGCCCTGACTATACCGCAGCGCACCCCCGACATTCAGTTTTGCTTGACTTTATCATACCTACATATTTATACTCTTCGTGAAGGACCGTTCCGCACTATCTGATTTACTTTATAAGATAAGGAGGCATATGATGGAAGTAAAATGGTATGGGCACGCCTCTTTCTTGATCACCACAGATCAAGGGATAAAGATTATCATGGACCCATATAAACCTGGAGGGGGCATCTTATACGGACCTATCCCTGATAAGGCCGATATTGTCACGGTAAGCCACGATCATAGCGATCACAACTATGTAGCGGGACTCCCCGGAACCCCCCAGGTGATACAAGGGGCGGGTAGACACGAGGCCAAGGGGATTGTCTTCGAGGGATTATTCACCTACCACGATTCCTGTCGGGGGTCAGAGCGGGGGGAGAACACCATCTTTACCTTTGTTGCGGACGGCATAAAGGTCTGCCATTTGGGAGACCTCGGGCATGTCCTCACCGAGACGGAGATAGATGCGTTAGGGGGGATAGATATGCTCCTCATCCCCGTGGGAGGTTTCTATACCATCGATCCGAAGGAGGCGACTACAGTGGCCGGTCAGTTGAGGCCCAAACTGCTCATCCCCATGCACTTTAAAACGGAAAAATGCACCTTCCCCATTGAGCCGGTCGATGCCTTTCTCGAGGGGAAGCGGGCGGTGAATCGGGTGGATGGGAGCACCTATTCCTTCACCAAAGGGGAGTTAGGGGTTGAAGTGGGCATTGTCGTCTTAAAACCAGCCCTCTAATACTACCATGGGAGAAGAGCTCAAACTCCTCTTTTCTCAGAGAGAGATAGCTCAGACAGTGGCCCGACTAGCTCGGGAGATATCCGCCGATTACGCGAATAAACAGGTGGTACTCATCGCGGTATTAAAGGGGGCCTTTGTCTTTTTGGCCGATCTGGTCCGAGAGCTGACCATACCCGTTGAGGTCGACTTCGTGAGGATAGCGAGCTACGGTTCGGAAAAGGAGTCCTCAGGTGAGATCAAGCTAGCGAAGAAGTGGGAGACGCCCCTGGAGGGGAAGGATGTCCTCATCATCGAGGACATCGTTGATACCGGGTTAAGTCTCAAGTTTCTTGTGGATGCTCTCTCGAAGCAAAACCCAGCTTCACTGAAGATCTGCGCATTGGTGGACAAGAAATCCAGGCGTGAGGTAGAGGTTCAGGTGGACTACGTAGGGTTTGAGATGGATGAAGGATTCATCGTAGGCTACGGCATAGACTTCGATGAGCGATATCGATATCTGCCCGAGATATGCGTCATAGATTGATACCATGACCTTTATGATGACCAACGGACAGGAGATATGCTCAGGAGTGCGGCGTAGGACGATCATTTTACTTCTCACCCCCATCGTGCTCTCACTCCTGTGGTCAGGCTGCGTACCACGACCGAGTATACAGGAAGACCGGGCGCGAGAGGAGATACCCGCCACCTATGCTATCGAGAAGGAGTATAAAACCGCCTTGGACGCATATGAAAGGGAACAGTGGGAGACTGCAGCTACGTATTTCCAAGAATTCATAGCTCGACACCCCCGTTCCCCCTTCACCGATGACGCCCTCTACTACGTCGGTGAGATTTACCTCAAACAGGAGAACTATAGCGCCGCTGCCGTCCAATTTGAAAGTTTCTTACGACACTTCCCCTCCAGCGCTCAGTATCATGAGGCCCAATGGTCTCTGGCCAACAGCTATTTTAAGATGGGCAGGTATAGAGAAGCCTTGAAGACAGCCCGAAGACTCCTCCCCTCTGTCGAAGATCGGTCCCTGTGGAGGGGGAGGCTCTTCGTCTTCTTTGGAGACTGCTATGCTGCCATGCTTGACCCCATGGCTGCCCTCTCGTGGTATGCACGCGTCAGGAGGGAGCTGCTGCCCACAGAGCGGGAGGCGGTGCGGGAGCGGATCTTCACCCTCCTCGATGGGGATCTCCCTCCAGATAAATACAGGGAAATTGACATCGTCTATAAGGGTACCTTCATCGCTACCTATGCCCGATATAGGCTGGCCCAGCTCCTGTTCCACGAGAAAAAGGTTGAAGAGGCCACGGAGGTACTACGGGATGCCTTGAAGGGGGCCTCTGGCGAAGACTTTTATCACTTATTAGAGGACCTCTGGAGGGAGATTCAGAGGGGTGTAACGGGGGAGATCGCCCTCGGCTGTATCCTACCGCTCCAGGGTAGGGCCAAGTCCTTCGGCGTGAGGGCCCTCCACGGGATAGAGTTGGCCGTGGGGGCCTTCCAGCCGGAGAAGTGGCCGTTTAAGGTACGGTTGATCATCTGGGATGACCAGGGAGACCCATCCCGAGCCAAAGAGGGGGTGAGGGCCTTAGCCAAGAGGGGGGTGACAGCTATCATAGGTCCCCTCCTCAGCCAGACGAGCCAGGTGGCCGCCGAGGAAGCAGAGGCTCAAAAAATCCCTCTGATGACCTTAAGCCCCCTCATGGGAATCGCCAAAGAGGGGAGGTATGTTTTTCAGAATTCCCTCACTCATGCGTCGCAGGTGAAGACGTTGGTGAACTATGTCTTCAAGGAACTCGGTATCACTACCTATGCCATCCTCTATCCACGAAACCCCTATGGTCTCACCTTCCGGAAACTCTTTCAGCAAGAGGTAGAGGATCGTGGGGGGAAGGTGGTCGTGTTGGCTTCATATACTGATGATCAGACGGACTTTGGCGATGTGATAAAGGGGATGGTGAAGTACCAACCAACGAGAGATCCAAAAAAGAAGCCGAAGCCTATCATCAACTTCGAGGCTATCTTTATACCCGATGATTGTAGGAGGGTAAACCTCCTGGTGCCTCAGCTGGCCTATTATGACATCACGGATGTCAAACTTCTGGGGACCAACGGATGGAATTCACCCGAACTCGTTCGCGAGAATGGGCAATTTTTCGAGGGGGCCATCTTCGTGGACGGCTTCTTTCAGGATAGCCCCCTCCCCTGGGTACGATCCTTTGTAATGGATTTTGAGGAGACCTTTCGCTTCTCTCCCACCCTGCTGGAGTCCTTAGGTTTTGAATCCACCGAGGTTATCCTGAAGACCATCAGCAAGAGGGGGCTCTTGAGCAGCGAAGCTCTCCTATCGATACAAGGGTATAACGGTACCTCTGGGATTACAGGATTTAACGCTGATGGTGAAGGGATACGAAACCTCTTCTTATTAACGGTGTCCCAAGGGAAGATCCGCCAAATCCTACCGTCGGAATGAAAGGCCCTCCTCCCCCTCATTCCTGGGATGTCACCCCTCACGAAGCTGTTGATATCCAAAATAAGCTCCAGGAATATCTGCAATTACAATGGGATAATCCGACCATCAGGCGCGTGGGGGGGATAGATGTCTCGTACGCCAGAGGAAGTGACGACGGGTATGCCGTGGTGGTAGTCATGGAGTGGCCCCATTTAGGGGAGATATGTATGGCCTGGATGCGGGCGAAGATCTCATTTCCCTATATCCCGGGGCTTTTGACCTTTCGGGAGGTCCCGTTGGTAATACAGGCCTGGGAGAGGTTGGAGCACTATCCTGATCTCATCTATGTGGATGGACAGGGGATAGCACACCCCCGATCCATGGGCATTGCTGCCCACCTCGGGGTCCTCCTCAATATACCTGCTATCGGCTGTGCCAAGACCCCCCTCGTGGGGGGAGATCCGATCGTGGGTGACAAACGAGGGGACTGTGCACCCCTTCTATATCAGGGGAGCGAAGTGGGTGCTGCTGTGAGGACACGGGCAGGGGTAAAACCCGTCTATGTCTCCCCAGGTCATCGGATAGACCTCAAGACCGCGACCCAGTGGGTGTTGCGTGCCTGTCGGGGTTATCGACTACCCGAACCCTTGAGACAGGCCCATATCATGGCAAACCAAATTAGATCGAGGGGCCTCAGTCCTGGTTCACACTGAGGCAGTAAGGGTTACTCAGGGCGATGTCGATGAAGACGATCAGGAGGTACCGGAGGGCGATCGATCGGTTATCCGTTTGTGCAGTTTAGTCAGGCTACCACGAAATTTTCTTCAGGAAGCCTTGGAGTTCCCTCAAAAGGTCTTAAGAATATAAATGACAGGCAACACAATGTCCGTTTCCCATATCCTTTGATTGAGGGGGCTCTGCTTCACACATCCTACCTACTTTTTCTGTGCATCTCGTATGAAATCTGCATCCCGATGGAGGATTGATAG
>CAYQOD010000086.1:0-7810 GCA_964419065.1 uncultured Thermodesulfobacteriota bacterium
GTCCTGAGTGAATGAATTCGTTATCGAATTTATGAATCGAAGGACTAAGCATAGAGCTGTGGACGGGGAGAAAGACAATGAAGGCGAAAGGTCACGAGCGGCTGGTCGTCATCGGTGGTGTGGCGGCGGGCATGAGTGCGGCTAGCAGCGCAAAGAGGATACGACCCGAGATGGAGGTCACCGTCCTGGAAAGGGATTCCTCCATCTCCTATGGGGCTTGCAGCCTCCCCTATTACATCTCCGATGACGTACGGGATATCAATGACCTCGTTGTGCTCACCCCTGAGGCAGCAGAAAGAGAGCGAGGGATCACGGTCCTCACCCGCCATGAGGCCCTCTTCATAGACGCGCAGGAAAAGGAGATCTCGGCACGAGATCTGAGGGAGGGCAGAGAGGTAACGGTTCCGTACGACAAGCTGGTCCTTGCCACCGGTGGGGTACCCATCATCCCCCCTCTCCCTGGCAAGGATTTAAAGAACATCTTCACCATCAGGACCCTCAATGACGGTCTCGCCATTAAGAGGTACATCGATAAGGAACAGCCGAAACGGGCCGTCATCGTGGGAGGGGGCTATATCGGCATGGAGATGTGCGAGTCCTTTCGCAAGCGGGGACTGGAGGTCACCGTTATCGAGAAGATGGATCGGGTCCTCGGCACCATGGATCGGGAGGTCACCGCCATCGTGGAGGAAAAGCTCGCCGCCAAAGGGGTACAGCTCATCAAAGAGACCTCTGTGGAAGGGTTCAAGGGTGCCGGAGGGGTGGTGAAAAAGGTGATAACCGATCGAGGGGAACGAGGGGAATTCGAGGCGGACCTGGTCCTCCTGGCCGTGGGGGTGAGGCCTGATGCGCGGCTGGCCGAGGCGACGGGAATGGCGCTGGGGGCGAGGGGGGCTGTCGCCGTCGATGAGCACCTGCGCACCAGTACCCCGGATATCTATGCTGCCGGCGATTGCGCCGAGGCCCTCCACCTCGTCACCGGGAAGAAGGTCTACATACCCTTGGGGACCACCGCCAACAAGCAGGGTCGTGTGGCAGGGGAGAACGTAGCCGGGCTAAGCAGCGTCTTTGAGGGGGTGGTGGGGACTGCGGTGACCAAGATATTCGACCTGGAGGTGGCCCGCACCGGGCTTACGGCCCTGGAGGCACGTAACGGGGGTTATGAACACTTCAGCTCCACCATCCAGGGGTGGTCCCGCAGCCGCGCCTATCCCGGTGGCAAACCCATTACCATAACCTACGTGGTGGAGGAGGGGACCGGGAGGCTTCTTGGGGCACAGATGGTGGGTGAGGAGGGGGTTGCCCATCGGATCGATACCATCGCCGCTGCCCTCTACAGCCAGATGACGGTGGAGGATGTGGCCCGGCTCGATCTCAGCTACGCCCCACCCTTTGCCACCGTCTGGGACCCCATATTGATTGCGGCCAACGTGGCCGTGAAGCGATTAAAGAAAGGAGGGTGAAGAGATAGGCTGGTTGGTTAAAGAGGCGGGTATCTGAGGTCTCATAACAATGAGGTTCTGTGAGAAGAGGAGATTATGGACACTAAGGTATTTCGCAAGATCAGCTACGGCGTCTACATCGTGAGTTCCAGAAACGGAGATCGCATCAACGGGCAGGCGGCCAATGCGGTGATGCAGGTCTGCTCGGAGCCGCCGGAGATTGCCATCGGGATCAACAAGGAAAACCTGACCCATGAGTTCATCAAAGAAAGCGGTGTCTTCGCTGCATCGATCCTCTCACAGGATGCTCCCTTGGGCCTCATTGGTAAGTTCGGATTCAAGTCAGGTAGGGAGGTGGACAAATTCGAAGATGTTCCCTATCGCCTGGGCGAGACCGGTTGTCCCATACTGCTGGAACACACCCTGGGCTATTTTGAGTGTACGGTGGTCAAGGACCTTGACGTGGGAACCCATACGCTCTTCATCGGTGGGGTGGTAGATGCCCAGGTCTTCAATGAAGACAAACCTATGACCTACGCCTACTACCACCAGGTGAAGAGGGGAACGACTCCCAAGACGGCCCCTACGTATGTGGAAATCAAAGACGAGAGAAAGGAGGAGAAGGCCATGAAGAAGTACAAGTGCACTGTATGCGGCTATATCTATGATCCGGACAAGGGTGACCCGGAGGGTGGAATCGCCCCCGGCACCCCCTTTGAGAAGCTACCCGACGATTGGGTCTGCCCGGTGTGTGGGGCGAGCAAGGAGGAGTTCGAGCCTGAGGAATGAGATACCATAAAGGGGGGTATAGTATGAAGGTTGAGCTCACAGAGGGGATTTACTGGGTCGGCGCCATCGATTGGAACATCAGGGATTTTCACGGATATAGTACCCACAAGGGGACGACCTATAACGCCTATCTGGTCGTGGGGGAAAAGACAGCCCTGGTGGACACCGTCAAGGCCCCCTTCTTCGAGGAGATGCTCGAAAGGATACGGGGGGTAATAGCGCCGGAGAAGATAGACTACCTCGTCATCAACCACGTGGAGATGGATCACTCAGGGTCCTTGCCCATCCTCAAAAAGGCCCTGCCCGAGGTGGAGGTCTTGTGTAGTCCCCGGGCCGAGGAGGAGCTGAGGCTTCACTACGGCGGGGATATCCCCCTGAGGGTCGTGAAGACGGGGGATACCTTGGCACTCGGCGGTAAGACACTGTCGTTCGTGGAGATCCCCATGGTCCACTGGCCCGACTCCATGGTGACCTACGTCGCTGAGGATAAGGTCCTGCTTCCCAACGACGCCTTCGGCCAGCATATCGCCACCCCTGAGCGGTTCGACGACGAGCTAGGGTGGGAGGTGATACTGCCGGAGGCGATGAAGTATTACGCCAACATCGTCATGCCCTATGGTCCCCAGGTCCTCAAGACCCTGGAGACCCTCAAGGGGATCGAGATCGAGGTCATCGGCCCGAGCCATGGGGTCATCTGGCGGAAGCACATCCCCGAAATCGTGGCGACCTATGAGAAGTGGGCGAAGGGAGAGACGGAGCAGAGGGCCCTCATCGTCTACGATACCATGTGGGGTTCCACTGAGAAGATGGCCATGGCTATCTATAGGGGGTTTGTGCAGGAGGGTGTCCCTGCCAAGGTATATCGACTGGCAGGTTCGGACCAGTCGGATATCGTGGCGGAACTCCTCGAGTCCCGAGGGCTCGTGGTCGGCTCCCCCACCCTCAACAACGGCCTCTTCCCCCGTGTCGCCGAGTTCTCAACCTATATCAAGGGGCTCCGTCCAGCGGGGAGGGTCGCCGCCGCCTTCAGTTCCTACGGCTGGGGAGGAGGGGCCTTGAAGGCCCTGACAGAGGACCTTCAGGCCGCACGGATGGAGGTCATGGAAGGCCTGGAGGTGAAGTTCGTCCCTGACACAGAGGCCCTCACCCGATGCGAGGACCTGGGACGGCGGGTGGCCCAGAAGATAAAGGGATCGTAACCAAGGAGGGGAAAATGGACGTCAAGATCTATATCTCGCCTACCTGACCCCACTGCCACAGGGCGAAGGAGTTTCTTTCGCAGCAGGGGGTGAAGTACCAAGAATTCGACGTAACCCAGGATCAGGAGGCCCGGGAGGAGATGGTTCGCCTTTCAGGGCGTCTGGCCGTACCAGTGATCGTCATCGACGGGGAGGTCATAGTAGGTTTTGATCAAGTTGCCGTTGAGCAAAAGCTCACGGGGGAGAAGGGGGTGTGAGATGATGGTATGGGTTGTGGCACTCCTGCTGGTCTTATGGGGTCCTCTCTACGCCCTCGGAGCCGAGGTGAGCCCAGCGACGAGCGAGTGCCTCGATTGTCATCGCTCGGCCACGCCAGGGGTCGTTGCCGACTGGGAGGAGAGCAGGCACGCCCAGGTCACCCCCGCGGAGGCAACACAGAAACCTCCTCTCCACAGAACGGTGTCCTTGTCCAAGCCACCGAAGGGATCGGCCCAGGTGGTGGTCGGCTGCGCAGAATGCCACAGTCTGAACCCTGCGAAACATCGGGACACCTTTGAGCACGAGGGCCATCGAGTCCACGTGGTCGTTACCCCGAAGGACTGCGCCACCTGTCATCCGACCGAGGTGAAACAGTATGGTCGCAACCTCATGTCGCACGCTCACATAAATCTCAACAATAACCCCATCTATCAGGATCTCATGGTGACGGCTATCGGGGGGCAAACCTTTGAAAACATGAAGACGACCTACCAAAGGCCCGATGCGGAGACTGAGGCCGACTCCTGCAACTATTGTCACGGCACTAGGGTAACGGTCAAGGGGGTAAAGACCAGGGACACCGATTTCGGCCAGATGCAGTTTCCCGCCTTGACGGGGTGGCCCAATCAGGGGGTGGGAAGGATCAATCCCGATGGGAGCATGGGGTCGTGCGCCGCCTGTCACACCAGGCATCAGTTCTCCATCCAGATGGCCAGGAGGCCGTATACATGCGCTGAATGCCACCAGGGCCCGGATGTCCCGGCGTACAAGGTTTATATGGTCAGCAAGCACGGAAACATTTTCTCATCCTTTGGCAACGAGTGGGACACGGCGGCAGTGCCCTGGAAGGTGGGCAAAGACTTCACGACCCCTACCTGTGCGGCATGTCACGTCAGCCTCCTCGTTACCGAGGAGGGTGACGTCGTGGCGGAGCGCACACACCAGATGAACGACCGCCTCCCGTGGAGGCTCTTCGGTCTGATCTATGCCCACCCCCATCCGAAATCTCCCGATACCACCGTCATAAAAAACAGGGCTGGTTTGCCCCTTCCAACAGAGCTGACAGGGGAACCAGTGACCCGGTATCTCATCGGTGCCGGGGAGCAGGAGACGAGACGTACGACCATGGAAAAGGTCTGCATCTCCTGTCACAGCTCCGGATGGGTGGAGGGACAGTGGGATCGCCTTGAGAACACCATCAGGACCACCAACGAGATGACACTGACAGCAACCAAGATACTACTTACCGCCTGGGAAAAGGGGACGGCACAGGGGCTTGAGGACGACGACAGCATCTTCAACGAGGCCATCGAGAAGAGATGGGTGGAGCAGTGGCTCTTCTTTGCCAACTCCACCCGGTTTTCGTCGGCCATGGCCGGTGCCGACTATGGCGTCTTTGCCAACGGCCGCTGGTATATGGACAAGAATATCCAGGAGATGATCGACTGGCTCAATGACAAACTCGAGGATATGAACAAGGAGGGGGGATCTCAGTAGTTGTCGTTCATGCAAAACGCAGGATCGCAAATTGAGTGAGATAAACTAACAATTTTGTAACAAAATGATATAAAAATCAGTTATATTTCCCTCTCCCGCTGGCGGGAGAGGGTCGGGGTGAGGGTGGAGAAATGCTGGGAGGGTTTCCCCTCACCGCAATCTTCTCCCCAAAGGAGAAAGGAAATAGCGACGTTTGATAACAATTAATGAAGGAGGGAAGCGTCATGACGGAGAGGTTACAGATCTATAAGTGTGAAGTCTGCGGCAACATCGTCGAGGTCCTCCATGAAGGTGTTGGTAAACTGGTCTGCTGTGGGCAATCCATGAAGCTCCTGGTGGAGAACACCGTGGATGCCGCCAAAGAGAAGCACGTGCCGGTGTTGGAAAAGACCGCGGACGGTGTTACGGTGAAGGTGGGAAGTGTCGCGCACCCCATGGAGGAAAAGCACTACATCGAATGGATCGAGGTGATCGTTGACGGCAAGGCCTACCGGCAGTTCCTCAAACCAGGGGAGGCCCCTGAAGCGGCATTCAACATCAAGGCCAATAAGATCGAGGCCCGTGAGCACTGCAATATACATGGGTTATGGAAGAGCTAGCCGAAGTACATAAGAGTGCGCACCCGATACCAGGAGATGGTGAAGAGGGGTATCTTTACAGTTTCTGAAAAGTATGTTTTGTGGAGGTACTCCGGGCGACGTAACGCTTTGGCCAAGGCACTTCCAGCGAAAGGAAGGATTGGATGAGCCGAATCTACTTTCATCCCGGTGAGATCTTCGCTATGGCACAGAAAATAGAGCGGAATGGAGCGCACTTCTATCGAAAGGCATCAGAGCTAGCCGCACTCTCTGAGATGCGTGAACTCCTTCTGGAACTCGCTGCCATGGAAGATGAACATGAAAAGACCTTTGCCTTCATGCAGAAGGAGCTCACAGCGCAACAGGGGCGTGAGGCCCCACAGGACGAGGAGGCTGTCCTCTACCTGCGGGCGTGGGCGGATGGACATGTCTTTGATCCGAAGGCAGATCCCGCGCAGCAACTGAAGGGGACGGAGGCCAAGGAGGAGATTCTCCGTATGGCCATCGGCTTGGAAAAGGACTCCATCGCCTTCTACGTGGGTATCAAGGAGGCAATCCCCCAGGGATGGGGACGTGACAAGATAGACGCCATCATCAAGGAGGAGATGGGCCACATACGGATTTTAAGTCAAAAAATGGGATCTTCATCATGATGATCATTAAGGAAAACCCAGGTTGTCTGTATGCGAAAGACGATGCAAGATAACGAGAACAAGACAATAAATATCCTCATCGGCGGCGAGGCTGGTCAGGGTTTGGTAACGGTGGGGCAAATCCTCGCCAAGGGCCTCGTGCGCAGCGGTTACTCGATCCTCGTCACCCAGAGCTATCAATCGCGCATCAGAGGCGGGCACAACACCTTCGGTATCAGGGTGGGAGGCGATGATGTCATCGCACCCTGTGAGGCGATTGACCTGCTGGTCGCCCTCGATGCGGATACGGTTAAGCTGCATAAAGGAGATCTGTCCTCCCAGGGCCTCATCGTCGCCGATGAGGCCTTCGGCATCAACGGTGAAACCGTCCTCACGGTCCCCCTTAAGCAACTGGCCACAGATAAATACTCCAACATCGCCGCCCTCGGTGTGGTCTCTTCCCTGCTCGGACTCGATCAACAGGTGGTCACCCGGGCCGTAGAGGATTTCTTCGGCAAGGCCCACCGTGAGGCTGCTGAGGCGAATCGGCGGGTACTGAAAGAGTCCTTTCGCTGGGCCGCCGAAAATCCGGTGGCCTTCGATAATCTGCCCCCCATTACCGATCCTCCGCAGCGCCTGATGATGAACGGAAACGAGGCCATCGCCCTCGGGGCCCTCTCGGCCGGGTTGAAGTTTTACGCATTCTACCCCATGACACCGGCCACCTCCATCGCCCTGAACCTGGCGGGGTGGGCCAAAGAGGCGGGCATCGTCGTCGAGCAGGCCGAAGATGAGATCGCCGCCATCAACATGGCATTGGGTGCATCCTTTGCCGGGGCGCCGAGCATGGTGGGTACCTCGGGTGGGGGGTTCGCCCTGATGACCGAGGGGACAAGCCTGGCGGCGATGACCGAAACACCTGTAGTCATCGTCGTGAGCCAGCGTCCGGCACCGGCTACCGGCCTGCCCACCCGTACCGAGCAGGCCGATCTCGAATTCGTGCTCCATGCAGGCCATGGCGAGTTCCCCCGGGCCATCTTCGCCCCCGGCACGGTTGAGGAATGCTTCCATCTCACCCGCAGGGCCTTGGAGCTGGCGGAGTGGTTTCAGGGGCCGATATTTCTCCTGACCGATGAGTTTCTCGCCGATTCCTACCGAGCCGTAATCCCCTTTGCGGTGGGAGATCTCTCCTCTGTTACGCCCTGGTCATTTGAAGAGCGCGCCGTCACGCCCCCCTACCGCCGATACGCCATAACCGAGGGCGGCATCTCTCCTCGTCTCCTGCCGGGTCTGACCGAGCACCTCGTCGTGGCCGACAGCGACGAGCATACCGAGGACGGCCACATAACAGAGGACCTCTCGGTGCGAAAAAGGATGGTGGAAAAACGCCTTAAAAAGGGAGAGGGGATGCGTGC
>CAYQOD010000087.1:0-7713 GCA_964419065.1 uncultured Thermodesulfobacteriota bacterium
AGGGGGATCGCTTTCTGTAGCGAGGTATCTTCACGGGTCGGGGTAAAGGAACCCGCCATGGGCTGTTTATACGGGATGTCGAAAATTTAACGACGGAGGCAAAAGAGATGCAGATCAATATAACCTTCAGACACATTGAGTCCGCCCCTCCCCTAAAGGACTACATCGAGGAAAAGCTTCAGAAGGTAAAACGGTACTTACACGAACCTATTGAGGCACATGTGGTCCTCTCCTCGGAGAAATTCAGGTATACCGCAGAGGTGAGCATCATGGCCGATAACGGCGCCACCATACATGGTATGGAGAGTATGGAGGAGATCCATGCGGCCATCGACAGTGTCATGGATAAGATAGAGCGTCAAATTACAAAACAGTTGGACAAGGTAAAACGGCCGAAGGCAAAAGGCCATGAGTTCAAGATCCATGTCCTCCATACTGAAGAGGAGAAAGCGGAGAAGCAACCAAAGGTCATTCGGTCCAAAAGCTACTCCGCCAAACCCATGTCCATAGAGGAGGCCATCGAACAGCTCAAGGCCTTAAAGAATGATTTTGTCATATTCACCAATGCCCAGACAGAGGCCGTTAACGTCATCTATCGCCGTAAAGACGGTCATTATGGCCTCATTGAGCCGGAATAGAAGATGAAGATAACAGATATATTGGACAAAAATTCAATTATAGAGGAACTCACCTCCCAGGATAAGAAGGGGGTCTTAGAGGAGTTGGTCTCCGTCCTGGTCGAGAACGGTCGACTGGCGGACAAAGAAAAGACCGTCGAGATCCTCCTAGAGCGGGAGAGATTGGGCAGCACAGGCATCGGGAACGGCGTCGCAATCCCTCACGGAAAAGTGAATGAGATAGAAGACATCATCTGTTCCTTTGGCCGCAACAGAGAGGGTATCGACTTCCAGGCCATCGATGAGAAACCAACCCATCTCTTCTTCTTGCTGCTGGCTCCTGAGAAATCTACCAGCGAGAATATCGAGAATATCAAGGCCTTGGCCAGGCTATCGCGGCTCTCAGAGGATGCTCGGTTCAGAGAACGATTGATGGAAGCCAACTCCAAGGAGGAGATCTACCGCATCATCGCTGAAGAGGATGAGAGTTACGAGTTACCATAAGGGGGAGAGATGGCCCGGAATAAAGCCCTCTGCGACAGTCTCCACGGAGCGGCTAAGGAATTCAAAAAGGGACTCATCACGAACCTCAAAAAGAGGGGATAGGAAGAGATGTGAAACCGCTGCAGATAACGATAATCAGTGGCCTCTCGGGGTCGGGAAAGTCTACGGCGATGCGGACCTTGGAAGATAGTGAATTCTATTGTATAGATAATATGCCAACACCCCTCATCCCCACCTTCGTAGAGTTATGTCAACACTCCACCAGAGGCCTGTCGAGGGTGGCCATCGTGGTGGATATACGGGGGAAGGAATTTCTGGAGGACTTCCAAAAGGTGGTCCAGGATCTCAGGGAAGGGGGGCATCAGGTGAAGATCTTCTTTCTCGAGTCGACGGACGAGGTGTTAATCAGGCGTTACAGTGAAACCAGACGCAGCCACCCATTGGGAAAGGAGCGGGGGATATCTTTGCCCGAGGCGGTAAGGGAAGAACGGGGAAAGATCGCCTTTCTCAGGGAGACCGCCGACGAGGTCATCGACACCTCGACCCTCAACGTCCATCAACTGCGGGATCTCATCATGGAGCGTCTCCTGGCCCCGAGGGCCCAGAGAATGAAGGTGACCATCCTCTCCTTCGGCTACAGCTACGGGATACCCACAGAGGCCGATATGGTGATGGATGTCCGTCTCCTCCCCAATCCCTTTTTCGTCAAAAAATTGCGAGGACTCACCGGCGAGGACAAAAGGGTCAAGAAGTACGTCCTGGAACAGGAGGAAACCGCTCATTTTCTCCACCGGCTCACCGAAATGATTGAATACCTCATCCCCCTCTATGAAAAAGAGGGTAAATCCTACTTGACCATCGCTATAGGGTGTACCGGGGGGAAACATCGCTCGGTCGTGATCACCGAACGCTTGGCCGAAATCCTTAGACAACGGGGGAAAGAGGCCACGATCAGACACCGAGATTTAGAGAGGGGGTAAATACATACAATGGTTGGAATCGTTATCATCACTCATTCGGCCTTGGCAGATGAATTACTCATGGCCACCCAGCAGATCGTCGGGACCGTAGAGGGGTTCGATCCCATCTCCATTGATCCTTCAGAACCCTTAGAAGAGGTAGAAAAGAGGATCAAAAAAGGCATCAAAAAGGTAGACTCGGGGGACGGGGTCCTGATTTTGACCGACATGTTCGGGGGTACCCCCTCTAATATCAGCCTCTCCTTTTTGGAAAAGGGAAAGGTGGAGATAGTGACGGGTGTCAACCTCCCGATGTTGATCAAACTCTCCACCCTGCGGGAGGAAAAGACACTCGACGACCTGGCCTCGTTTATAAAATCGTACGGGCAAAAAAACATCCATTTGGCCAGTGAGATCTTGGAGCGACGGGCCGAAGGTGAGAAGAATAACGGAGAGGGCTGACAAACTGACCTGCGCCATCAAGGCCAGGATCCAGCGCTTCCTTCCCAGCAAGTGGTGGCCAGTTGAAGAACGCACCTTTACTATCACGGACGAACGCGGTATTCACTTGCGGACGGCTAATTTGATGGTCCAGGTAGCCAGTAACTTTGAATCCGCCATCTCAGTAGAGAAAGATGGGCAGGAGGCCGACGGGAAGAGCATCTCAGACCTATTGCGCCTTATCGCCAAACAGGGAACAAAGATCACCGTGAGAGCTCGGGGACAGGATGCCAAGGAGGCCATGGAGGAGTTGGGCAAATTGATCGAGGGTCAATTCGGTGAATAATAGAGCCTCAACTGTCAACGAACATAAAGTCTTCAAGGGGATAGGTGTCTCCCCAGGGATAATCATAGGGAAGGCTACCCTCTTGGAGCGTCAACGCATCAGGTTCACCCCACGCAGGATAACGGCGCGACAGGTGAACGCTGAGGTCAAGCGTTTCCAAGAAGCCATCGAAAAGTCAAAAAGGGACCTCCAGGAAGTAAAAGAACGAATTGTGGAAAAGGGGTTCACGCAACACTCCTATATCCTCGACGCCCACATCAAGTTAACGGAAGACCATATGGTGCACGATGAGACCATCAGGATGATCAAAGAAGACCTGGTGAACACAGAGTGGGCCCTCGAGACAACGCTGGACAAGATCTCCGAGGCCTTCGATGCCATCGAAGACGAGTACTTCAGGGAGAGAAAAGAGGACTTCAGGCACGTGGTGGAGAAGGTCATGGACAACCTCAGTGGGAGGGAATCCCGAGGTGTCGACGATCTCGAGGACGATACGATCGTCGTAGCCCATGATCTCTCCCCTGCCGACACCATGCAGTTGAACCTCAAACGGGTGCTTGGTTTCGTCACTGATATAGGGGGCAAGACCTCTCATACGGCCATCGTCGCCCGCTCCCTCGAGATCCCCGCGGTCGTGGGATTGGAGGATATTACCTCCTATGTCAGCGGAGGTGAAACAGTCATCATCGACGGTACCCAAGGGGCGGTGATCGTCGATCCTTCGCAGGCTACCATCAAGGAGTATCAACTCAAACAACACCATTACCGCTATATCGAGAGGGAACTCCTCAAGTATGCGACCCTCGCTGCTGAGACCCAGGACGGCCACCACCTCGTCCTGGAGGCCAATATAGAGCTCATCGACGAGATACCCGCTGTGGTCCAGTATGGAGCCGAGGGGATAGGGTTGTACCGTACCGAGTATCTCTACGTGAGCAGGAAGACCCTCCCCACTGAGGAGGAACACTTTCAAGTCTACAAAAAACTGGCCGAGGAGATCGCCCCGTACCCTGTCACCATCAGGACCCTCGACTTGGGGGGGGATAAATTCGCCTCCCACATTGAGTTGGCCGAGGAGATGAATCCGGCCATGGGATTGAGGGCCGTCCGGTTCTGCCTCAAGGAGAAGGAGATCTTTAAGACCCAGCTGCGGGGTATACTGCGGGCCAGTACCCATGGCAGGCTCAAGATCCTCTTGCCCATGATCTCCGGGGTGGAAGAGCTCCGACAGGTAAAGGTCATCCTGGAGGAGGCCAAAGAGGAGCTGGGGGGCAGGGGGATCCCCTTCGATCCGGAGATCCCCTTAGGGGTCATGATCGAGATCCCCTCTGCGGCCATAACCGCTGATATCCTTGCCCGCGAGGTCGATTTCTTCAGCATCGGCACCAATGATCTCATCCAGTACTCCTTGGCCATCGATCGGGTGAACGAACATGTATCCTATCTCTATGAACCACTCCACCCCGCTATCCTGAGAAACATCAAGGGGGTGGTGGATACCGCCCGCGATGCGGGGATAGGGGTGGGGATCTGTGGGGAAATGGCATCCGACCCCCTCTACACCCTGATCTTCTTAGGGTTGGGGCTTGATGAGTTGAGTATGAACGCCATCGCCATACCGCGGGTGAAGAAGGTGCTGCGACGCTCTACCCGCACCGAGGGTGAGATGCTCGCAAAGGAGATCTTACAGTTCTCTACCGCCAAGGAGACGGAGCTCTTCATACGGAAGAAGATGGCCGAACGTTTTCCAGAAGACTTCATTCAATGCGTAGAATAACGACAAAAGGAGGAAATCCCTATGGCTATGACCAACTTTCTATTCACCTCTGAATCGGTAACGGAGGGACATCCCGATAAGGTAGCCGACCAGATATCTGACGCCATCCTCGACGCCATCATCAAAGAGGATCCCCGCGGGCGGGTAGCGTGTGAATGCCTGGTAACCACGGGCCTGGCCTTCATCGCAGGAGAGATCACCACCGAGTGTTATGTGGATATGCCGAGCATCGTCCGTGAGACCATTAAGGAGATCGGATACAACGACTCCGCCATGGGCTTCGACTGGGAGACCTGTGCGGTGATTACCTCCATCGATCAACAGTCACCGGACATCGCCATGGGGGTAAACGGGGAAAAGGAGCAGGGGGCCGGCGACCAGGGACTCATGGTCGGCTACGCCTGCAATGAAACACCGGAATTTATGCCCATGCCCATCATCTTCGCCCACAAGCTCACCAAGAGGCTGGCATACGTCCGCAAGGCCCATATCCTCGACTTTCTCCGGCCCGACGGCAAGTCCCAGGTAACCATTCAGTACATCAATGGAAAACCGGTGCGCGTGGACTCCGTCGTCATCGCCGCCCAGCATACCCCGGATGTCAAGTACGACGTCCTCCGGGAGGGGATTATCGAGGAGGTGATCAAACACGTCATCCCGGAGAATTTGAGGGATAAGGATACAAAATACTATATCAACACCACCGGAAGGTTCGTCACGGGGGGGCCGTTGGCGGACTGCGGGATGACGGGCCGTAAGATTATCGTCGATACCTACGGTGGCCGAGGGAGCCACGGCGGCGGTGCCTTTTCCGGTAAGGACCCTTCCAAGGTAGACCGCAGCGGCTCCTATATGGCCCGGCATGTCGCCAAGAACGTCGTGGCCGCCGGGCTTGCCGACCGATGCGAGCTCCAGATCGCCTACACCATCGGGAAGGCCGAACCCGTCTCCGTCATGCTGGACACACAAGGGACGGGGAAAATTCCAAGCGATGAAATCGCCAAGATCATCATGGAGATCTTCGACTTCAGGCCGGCTCGGACGATCCAGTACCTTGATCTGCTGCGTCCCATATATAAAAAGACGGCCTGCTACGGTCATTTCGGCCGAGATGAGGAGGAGTTTACCTGGGAGAAGATCAATCGAGTGGATGACCTGCGCAAGGCAGCAGGAAAGAAGAAATAGAGAGGAGAACAACCTTGAACCATCACATCAAGGACATCGGACTTGCTGAGATAGGAAAGCTGAGGATCGAGTGGGCCGCGCACGAGATGCCGGTCTTGAGGCTTATCAAGGAGCGGTTTGAGCGGGAGAAACCCCTCAAGCGGTTGCGGATATCCGCCTGCCTTCACATCACCACCGAGACGGCCACCCTCGCCGAGGTCCTCAAGGCCGGTGGCGCAGAGGTGGCGCTGTGTGCCTCCAACCCCCTGAGCACCCAGGACGACGCAGCCGCCTCCCTGGTAAAAGACAGCGGCATACCGGTATTTGCCATCAAGGGGGAGGACAGCGTCACCTACTATAGCCATATCCAGGAGGCCATCGCCCACCGTCCCGTTATTACCATGGATGACGGAGCTGATCTTGTCTCCTCACTGCATCTCATGGGATGGAATAGATGTGAGGAGCTCAACCCACCACTCAGGGAGTGGGCCCAAGGACTCTCCGATAAAGAGCGAAAGGACCTTGTAAAAAATCTCCTAGGCAGCACCGAGGAGACCACCACCGGTGTCATCCGCCTGCGGAGCATGGAGCGAGAGGGGGTGTTGATGTTTCCGGTGATCGCGGTGAACGACGCCGACACCAAACACCTCTTCGACAACCGCTACGGTACCGGTCAGAGCACCATCGACGGGATCCTCAGGGCCACCAACCGTTTGATGGCCGGCTCCACCTTCGTGATCTGCGGGTACGGGTGGTGTGGACGGGGGGTCGCCATGCGGGCCAAGGGGATGGGGGCCAACGTGATCATCACCGAGGTTGATCCCCTGCGCGCCCTGGAGGCCGTGATGGACGGCTACCGGGTGCTCCCCATAGCCGAGGCCGCCAAGGTGGGCGACGTCTTCGTCACACTGACAGGAGATATCAAGGTGATCAGGAAGGAGCACTTCCAACTGATGAAGGACGGGGCCATCGTGGCCAACTCAGGCCACTTCAACGTAGAGCTGGATCTGGATGGTCTTGATGATTTGGTGGTAGAGAAACGTCGTGTCAGGGAGTTTGTACAGGAGTACACCCTGCCGGACGGCAAAAGAATCAACGTCCTGGGAGAGGGGCGTCTGATAAACCTGGCCGCCGCCGAGGGGCATCCTTCGAGCGTCATGGATATGAGCTTTGCCAACCAGGCCTTGGCCTGCGAATACCTGGCCAAAAACGCCGGCAAATTGGAGAAGAAGGTCTACCGAGTACCGGCAGAGATCGATCAGGCCATCGCCCACCTGAAGCTGCAGGCCATGGGGGTAAAGATCGACACCCTCACCCCGGAACAGGAAAAATACCTCTCCTCGTGGGAGATGGGGACGTAAAGCAACCCAGCCCCTCTCGCATCAGCGAGGGGGGCTTTTCAATGAATCATCGCGTACTGACCCTCAAGAGCGCTCCCTTTTTCGCTAAACCCATTTTTTTAATGGTCCAAAGACCTTTCACCCTTCCAAAAAAGACTTAATGACGCTTAACTCACTAGGTTCATAGGGCATATCGCGGTAAAGAGAAATATACATCCTTATTTTTATTGCCTAAGAGAAAAGATTGTGATAAAAAATAGTTACTTCAAAATATCGCCTTAATTGAGTAGCCGTATCATTAATGCACATACGCAAAGCTGCACTCGACGTCCAATTCTATTCAGTTTTTTGGCGATCAATGCACCCCATAAGGCTAACTTGAAAAGCAGGATCAAGACCAAAGATGAACAGCGAGAGAGCAGTCCCTAAAAACCCGTTAGAATTCATAAAACAGTGCATAAAACGTGGGAAGATCTTTTGGAGCTATCATGTAAATATGAGAATGAAAGATCGGTTTATCCCGAGACAATTTATCCTGGACTCGGTCGCCAATTATGAAATCATT
>CAYQOD010000088.1:0-7634 GCA_964419065.1 uncultured Thermodesulfobacteriota bacterium
GCATAAATATGCTGCTGGACTAAAGATCAGCCGAGATAAGCTTAGGGACTTTCAGGAGGCCTTCGAGGGAGCGGCAAAGAGGACGCTGAGAGATGAAGATCTCACCCCTACCGTTTCTGTCGATGCGGAGGTGGATTTAATGGAGATCACATCTGAAGTCATGAATTACCTTACCCTTTTCCCCCCCTATGGATCAGCCAATCCCCAACCCCTTTTTTCCACGCGAGAGAGGCTCCCGGTATACGATGTCAAAACAGTGGGCAAAGAGAGTCTGAAATTCAAGCTTAAGGAGGGGGAGGTGTCCTTTGAAATTATCGGCTTCGGCATGGGTTCCCTCGCCCCCCACCTTTCCTCCGAATTGAGGATAGTCTTTCATCCGCAGATGAAAGAGTGGAATGGGTTAAAGAGGCTTCAATTAGAACTGAGGGCTGTGGAAATGGACCGTGAGAGTTGACTTTCCACCATCTTGGTATCCTGGACATACCTCCTCAATCCATCGAAGATAGCGGAGGCTAACTCATCGAGATATCTTGAATTCCTCAGCCTGTTTTCCTCCAATGGGTTGCTGATAAAGGAGACCTCGATCAGGATGGAGGGCATATCAGCCCCCATGAGCACCACAAAGGGAGCCTGCTTTACCCCGAGATCCCTCACCTGTTCATATTTTTCTTGAAGCCTGCTCGTCAAGGTTTCCTGAACACAGTCAGCCAGGTTACTCGACTGACTCACCTTAGTGGGGTCATTAAGCTTAAGGTCAGCGAGGATAATTTGTAGATCGCTTACCTTTTGGGGCGAGATCCTATTTTCCCTCGCGGCAAGCCGCAATGCATCCTTATCAGTGGTAGTGCCGAGAGCATAGCTCTCTATACCGCAGATCCTCCTGTCCGTGGAGGCATTGGCGTGGATGGAGAGAAAAAGATCGCCGTCCTCTTTGTTAGCAATGGCTGTCCTTTCTTCCAGAGGGATGAAGCGGTCGTCCTGGCGGGTCATGACAACTTCCCACCCTAATTCTCTCCTGATCTTATCCCCCAGCGTTTCGGCGATCTTCAAAACGACGTCCTTTTCCTTGAGCCCTGTGGGCCCGATTGCCCCTGGATCCTCACCCCCATGGCCAGGATCTATCACTACCCTAATGGGGGGAGGCTTCTGGGGGGCGGGGTGTTGGGAGACTTCCTGAGAAGCCTGCTGCTTTTCCGTCGTTACGGACGTACCCATGACATCTATCACGACCCGAAAGGGATCGGTTAGAGAAAAGATCCTATAATCGATGATGCTCTCCAGATCAAGCACGACGCGAACGATATCTGGGGCGTATTGCCCAGCCCGAGCCATCCTCAGAAGTCCATCACCGATGGGGATGGGTTGCTTGAGGTGGGAGCTGAGCCTGGCGACCTCCAGATCAATATAGAGGCGCGGGGGCTTTTGGAGCACAATGTCTTCCCTCAAGAGATGGTCCTCGTAGGCAACCTCTCCGTCGAGGTCGATCACGACGCGGGTATATGCGGCACTAGACCAGTACCTGATCCCTGTGACCAAGGCCTTCGCATGAGATCCAATTGGCGGAGGATTGTCCTGAGACGCCTGAACCTGCCCTTTAACAAAAGGTGAGATGTTTGAGTCTGGCATCCACACCAGACAAAAGATAAACACAAACCATATAACCTTTTTCAGCATCCTTCCGAACATCCACAGAGGTCCTCTCGGAGTCCTGTGAGAAAAGGACAGTAACAAGATAAGGATAGGGTTTTTAGGAAGTTGTGATCCTCCTCGGCTGAATGATATTGGGCGCGATAAAGATCAAAAGCTCCCTCTTGTCATCCACTTTTTTCTTCTTTTGAAACAACCACCCCAACAAGGGGATCTTGTAAAAGAGGGGAACGGCATCGACGTCCTCGGTCTTTGTATAAAGATACACCCCCCCGATCACCACCACCTCTCCATCCTTGACCAAGACCTCTGTCTTGACCTCCCTCTTGTCAATAGCTGGGACAGACATTACCGTGTGGCCCCAGTCAGGGGTGTCCTTAGAGGCCTTGATCTCCATCTTGATGTGCCCATCAGCGGTCACATGGGGGGTGACCGTTAACTTCAAGTTGGCCTCGATGAAGTCGGTGCTGATCCCCTCTTCTGTATACTTCAGGTACGGTATGCGCAAGCCCTGTTCGATGGATGCCTCGGTATGATCCAGGGTGGTTATACGAGGGCTGGAGATCACCCTTCCCTGTCCTGTGTCTTCCAGTGCGGAAAGTCTCATGCGGAGATACTTAGTATTATCAATATTCGCGATCAGGAATTGCAAGGCACCACCGGTACCGCTGCCCACAGTGGCAGGGAGATCTACCGCAAAGTCACCACTGCTAGCCCCCCCACCTGATACATCGACATTTTCATCGGGAAAATCCTCTTCTGCACTCCCCCCCCACGATATCCCCAACTCCCTGGTGAAATTCGTGCTGGCCTCGACAATCTTCGCCTGAATTAAGATCTGCGGGGTCTGGGAGTCCAATCGTCGCACCAGCTCCTTCGCATCTTCCAGATTGGCCCGTATATCCTTGACGATGAGGGTATTGGTGCGGTCGTCCACGGTCACGCTCCCCCTGGAACTCAGGAGATCCTTGACCTTCGGGGCGAGGTCTGTAGCCGTGGTGTAATTCACCGTTATTAGTTCGCTGAAGAGAGGCTCCACCTCTTCTTTGGCCTTGACGGCCTCTGCCCTAACCTTCTTTTCCCTGGCCAACCTTTCCAGCGGGGCTATCCTGATGACGTTGCCGATCCTTTCTACACCTAAGTTGTTTGCCTGCAGGATGACGTCTAAAGCTTGGTCCCAGGGGACGTCTATCAGTCTGATGGTAACTTTTCCTTTGACGTCCTCAGTGGCAATGATGTTCAGGTCGCTCACCTCCGCAAAGAGCCGGAGGATATTATCGATATCGGCATCCTTAAAATCCAGGCTGATTCTCTTTCCGGTATAGACCTTTCGTTCCACCTCTTCTTCGGCCGGTGGAATGATTGTTTCAGGTCTCCGCGTCGGTGCCGGGGGTGGAGGGGCAACCTCTGCCTTTTTCACCTCTTCAGCCGGTTTCTCCGGCTCCTTCGCCACAGGGGGTTTTTTGACGGTGACCACCTCAAGAGGTTTGGGTTTCTCCGCCCTGAACTCTTCGGGCCTCTCAAAATCGACGTAGATCCTATCATCTTCCTGTTGGGCATTAAAGGCCACCATCTTCCGCAGTTTTACGAGGATACGGGCGCTTTTTTGGTCATCGATTACAAGATTGGTGGGGGTGATCATCGCTACTGGGCTGGCGAATTCATGGGTATCTAAATGCCTCGTGAGCCTTGGTGGAATCGTCATCCCTGTTACCTCTATCAGCACGGTATTCTCTGGACCTTTTATTACCTTATATGGGGCCTTTGCCGAGGTGGATATAATAATCCTCGAGGTGTCCTCAAGCTGTTTAAAATCTATCCCGATGACCTCACCAGTCACAGGTATCGGAGGGGGGACCTCCTCTTCCTCAGTCACCTTCGGTACGGGCGGTGGGATCGGTACAGGGGCCTGAACCTCTACCTTCACTTCCTTCCCCAACACAACCCTCAACTCATCACCAACGCGGCCTATACTGTGGGGAGGGAGGAACTCGGTCGGGACATCGAGGACGATCCTAATCCTCCCGGGATGATCCCCCAGACGCACCCTTTTTAGATAAGGGGAGTCAACCGAGACCGCCTTGTGAGGGAACCCCCTCTTGATATTCCACAAATCGATCACCAACCGCGTCGGCTTCGTCAGGTCAAAGGTATCGTAATCCCCCAATTTTCCATCGGCCTTCAACTTCAAGATCACCGTGTCTTCTTGAGTCTTATCCACCAAGACATCGGTTAAATTCTGGGCAGGAGGCAATTCCTCTACGATGACTTCTTCCTTTGTCGGTGGCAGGACCTCTTCAACGGTCTCTGTCGGCTTTTCCTCTTCTTCCCGCGCAAGAAGGGGGCTCTGTTTTCCAACATCTATGTAGAGAAAATTCCCCTCTTTCTCGACGTGATACTTGACAAGCTTATTCAGGCAGATCGAGACTACAGTGTCCTCTCCTCGTTGGGTAGCAACGATTTCTTGGATCACCTCATCTCCAACCGTTATGGAAGTAGGTACCCCTGCAACCAATTCCGTCTGAGGAATATCGATCACCAATTGCAGTGGCTGAGGGATGAGCTTAAAGAATGTGTAAACCAAAGGTGATTCTCCCGTAATAATTACCCTCTTGACCACATCTTCCTCGACTACTTCTATATTTGTGACAAGATTTTGAGGCACGGCCTTTGGCAAGGGCTCCACCTTTTCCCGTGGGGCACACCCCATCATCATCACTATAAAAGCAGCGATCACCCCTATACTCTTAAAAACCTCCCGCTCTGGACCCTTCATGGTTTTTCTTCCTCCTCGGGGGCATGCATCCTCAAAATGATCTCTTTCGATCTGACAGTGCCCATATAATCCTTATACTTTTCCTCAATGATCACCCTATCCTTGAGGATGGTCTTCACTTTGCCATAATTGCTCCCTACATAATCCCCCCTTTTGACGATGTAACCCTTCCCCTCAGAATCCTCCACCATGGCTGTTCCCTCCCCCTTGCCTACCAGGATAGCCACCAATTTTAGCTGGCTGAGATCATATTTCTGTAAAGGGGTGAGGGGTACCTGTTCCGAGGGGGGCTTGATAGGGGTCTGCATGGCGATAAATGGTTGGAAGGGGTCCCGTTTGCCAGTGGGATCGTAGACATAGCGGCCTTCTTCCTCCTTTGGCGGCAAGGGTGCAGGGGAAGCCTCACCGGGGGAAACCTCAGCAGGAGGGGGTTTTGGAGGCGGCTTGGCAGCCGCCACTGTCTTTTTCTCCCCTCCCTTTTTTATGCCAGGGAGGGGTAATTTATCACACCCCCCCACGCCTAGGGTGATACTGATGATCAGAATGAAGGTGAGAAGTCCTTTCATCCCTCCTTCTCTGTCCATTTTCACACCCCTTACATTACTTCTTTTGCTCTGAGCCAGCAGGCTGCTCCACGTATCGATACGTTGTGGCAGTACATGAGGTACGTAACAAGACCTCTCCTTTTTGCTTCTCCGTAGCATTCTCGATGGTGAAGTTCTCGATATTCACTATTCGTGAAAGGGTGCCCACCCGGTAAAAAAACATCCCTACCTCGTGATATAACCCAGTGAATTTCAGATCCACAGGGACACGGGCATAAAATTGCATAATTTGTTCCCCTTGGGGTTTAAAAAAGAGGACCTCCAGTCCAGCTTCGTTGCCCAGATTGGAGAGGCTCTTCAATAGGGCGGGGATCTCCTTCTTATCAGGTAACTTGTTCAAGGCCCCTTTGAGTTCATCGGTCATCCTTCCCAACTCCTCCTTAAACTTGTCTAAATCCTTGGCGATAGTGCTCTTTATATTCCTCTCCCTGGTGAGTTCGGCCAACTTCGATTCCTTGGCCTCAATTCTCCTCACCTTTGGCAAGTAAAAGGTGTACCAGTAAGTCCCTAAGATGACCGCAGAAACCAAGAAGAGGATCCCCACCTTTTGCGGTGTGGGTAACTTAATGACGCTGTCGAGAGAAACTGGCATGGATCATCCTTTAAGAGGTTGAGCAACGCAGGCTGAACTTCTTTAACTTAAGCCCTCCCCTATCAACCTGTTCTGTCACCTCTAGCTCTATCCCCCCGAAATATCGGGATCGTTCCAATTGAGTCATAAAATTAGCGATGGTTTCGTTATCTAAAGCTACCCCCGTCATCTTTAGGTTCCTACCGCTCTTGTCCAGGGATTCAATCCATACCTTCTCCGGTATCCTCTCGCTCAGTTCATCGAAGATGTATGCTGCTCTCAACCGTCCCCTTTCCAGTTCCTCGATGACGGATAACTTTTGTTGAAGCTTGGCCTTTTGCTGTTTTAAGTTATCTATCTCCCCTACTACCTTGTTTAATTGAGCGAGTTCCTCCCCTACCTTTTTCAACTGGTCATCGACGAATCTTTCGCGTTTGCCCGCGCTCCAGTTGAGATAGGCGATAACAATAAAGACAAAAAAGAGGGTGAGGATAAATACAGAAAGCTGAAATCTGAGGCTTTCCTTTCTCCTCGCTGCCCGTATCGGAAGTAAATTTATCTCGATCATCTTATATCTTCCGCAAGGCCAACCCTGTGCTGACGGTCATTAAGGGGCTGATATCCGTGAGGTAATTCAGATCGATGACACTCGGGCTGACCGCTATATTTGCGAATGGGTTGATGATCTCTACTGGTATATTCACCCGCTCCTCCACAATCTGTTTCAATCGAGGGACCTTAGCGCATCCGCCGCTGAGGTAAAGGCGGGCGATTCTCTCTTCAGGGAAAGAGGCGGTAAAGAAGTCCAATGACTTGGCTATCTCCAGAGCGGTGGTAGTGGAGGTCTTGTCAAATACTCTATCGATGGTGTGCGGTGATCCCTTTTCCGATGTCACACCTAATTTTAGGTTTTCCGCCTCCTCAAAATTTACGCTCAGTTCCTTTTGGAGCTCTTCGGTGTAGAGATTTCCGCCGATGGAGATATCCCTCGTGAAGAGGGATTTCCCCCCCTTCACGATATTGATGTTCATTATACTGGCTCCAATGTCACATAAGGCCACTAAGTCTCCTATCTCCAAGGGGTAGTTCATTTCATATACATTCTCCAGGGCAAAGGAATCTATATCGATGACCAAAGGGCTCAAACCGGCTTCTCTGACAATGGCGATATAATCATCGATCAAATCCTTCTTGGCTGCGACCAAAAGGACCTCCATATGCTCCCCCATATCTTTATCCTTCTCTGGGGTCGACAAGATCTGGAAGTCGATATTGACATCATTGATGTCAAATGATATGTAACGCTCCGCCTCCACAAAGATATTCTCCTCCAGCTCCGATTCGGTCATCCTGGGGAGGGTGATCTTCTTCACGATTACCGAGTGACCGGAAACAGAGATGGCGACCTCACGCTTTTTTATCTTATAATGGGAGATCAATTCCCTGATCGCTTCTACCACCGTTGTGGTGTCCATCAAACTTCCATCCACGATGGTCTCTGGAGGAAGTGGGGTGAGGCCCAACTTGTTGACCAGTAACCCCTTTCCGGTATCTTTGAGATCAACAAATTTGACGGCGCTGGTACCTATATCCAACCCCAGAACCCTTCTCCCTTTGCTTCCGAAGAGTTTCATCGCTACGTATCCAAAAACTTTTTAGATTAAAATATCAAACTTTTTTCTCATTGTCAAGTATGTTTTTATATAGTAATTATTGACAATTTTTTAAAAATTTTTGTTTGTCATGGGTTCATTCTATAGCGACTCAACTTCTCCCGTAACGTTGAACGGGAGATCCCCAAAATCCTAGCCGTCTCCGATTTGTTCCCCCCTCTCTCCCGCAGTACTTTTAAGATATAATTGCGCTCCACAGCAGCCAGGGGAAGAAGGCCGTTGGTATCCATCCATTCCTCTCCAAAGGTGAAATCGTTCTCCCCAGCGTTGTCTTTTCTCAATTCTAGGGGAAAATCTTCAGGAGATCGGAAGAGCTCACGTTGGAACTCAAGTCACATCACGACTTCGTATGCGGTCTTCTG
>CAYQOD010000089.1:0-7630 GCA_964419065.1 uncultured Thermodesulfobacteriota bacterium
ATTGCAAAGGTTATACTCATTAGAATACGTTATAGTATTTGCGAATCGAAGCACTAAGGTTATAAGGAGGAGATGATGATGAGATCCGTCAAGCTTATCATTCCGATGGCATTGTTAATCATGACGTGTGGATGTGCCGCCCTGATCGCTGCCGTTGCGGGTGCAGGGGTTGGTGTTGCCACCTATGCCTATTTAACGGGCGATTTGAAGGTAGAGTATCCCCGACCGTACGAGTCTGTATGGGACGCTACCTTGAAGGCCCTGGAGGATTTGAATATCGAGGTTGAGGAAAAGGGAAAGGACGGGATCAGCGGCACCATCAAGGCGAAACGGGCTAATGATACCCCCGTGCATATCAAGGTAAAAAGGGAGTCGCCTGAGTCAACCTTCGTGAAGATCAGGGTCGGCGTATTTGGGGATAAGGATGCATCGACAACTATCATGGAGGCAATAGATAAGTACCTTGATGTTGAATAACGAGGAAATCATCGATAGGGCAGCGTTAACACCACGCCACTGGAAGATTACGTGATCAGGAGGTACCGGGATGTACTTTGAACGGGCAGGGACACAGAATACGGAGAAAACTCTCAAGATCGCCGTGGAGGAGGCCGAAGAGCGGGGAATCCGACATATGGTGGTGGCCTCCACCAGAGGGGATACCGGGCTGCAGGCGGCCATGCTCCTGCAGGGAACAGGGATTTCCCTCGTTGTGGTGACTCACAACACCGGCTTTTCCGAAGAGGGGGTGCAGGAGTTTGAGGATGCCAAGAGGGCTGAGATCGAGGAGTTGGGTGGTAGAATCTACACCGGTACCATGGTCTTGCGGAATATCGGCACGGCTATCCGCTCGCTGCAGTCCTACTCGCAGCAGGACCTGGTGGCCAATACCCTGAGGATGCTCGGGCAGGGTATGAAGGTCTGCGTGGAGATCGTCGCCATGGCCGCTGACGCCGGCCTGATCCCCTGTGAGGACGTCATCGCCGTGGCCGGGACAGGTCGGGGGGCTGATACCGCTGCAATCATCCGGGCAAACTCTTCCAATAACTTCTTCCAGATAAAGGTGCGGGAGATTCTGGCCAAGCCACGGGATTTTTGATCGCAACGATTGTAGGCTTGAGTCTACGAAGGTAACGACGTCGAAGAGGTCCCGTCAGAATTCCCTTCTGCCTATAGTCCATGTATAGCAATGCACACCATGGTACCCCTCTTTATTATAAGATTTTTCTATTTGATTTAGAGAAATTCTTGATCTACTATTGACTCCAGCAGGAAAGGTGTGCAATTAGTTTTTACCCATCAATCAAAAAGAGGAGAAGATGCCTTCCACAAAGGATATCAGGCTCACGACAACGGTTAAAGGGGCTGGGTGAGCCTCTAAACTGGGTCCAGGGGACCTGGACAGGGCACTCTGCGGGTTGCCGCTGATGAGCCACCCGAACCTCCTGGTGGGGATCGAGCAGGTGGACGACGCCGGGGTCTACAAGATACGGGATGACCTGGCCCTGGTCCAGACCGTTGACTTCTTCACCCCCATCGTGGATGACCCCTATGTCTTTGGGCAGATCGCGGCGGCCAATGCCTTGAGCGACGTCTATGCCATGGGGGGCACCCCCATCACCGCCATGAACCTGGTGGCCTTCCCCATCAAGGAGATGGATCTGGAGGTGCTCAGGGAGATACTCCGAGGGGGGCTGGACACAATGCGGGAGGCGGAGGTGGTCCTGGTAGGGGGCCATTCCATCGAAGATCAGGAGTTGAAGTACGGACTGGCGGTGACCGGCGTGGTTCATCCTGATGAGGTCCTCACCAATGTCGGCGCTCACGTCGGTGACCGGATCATCCTCACCAAGCCCCTGGGGACAGGCATAATCAACACGGCCCTGAAGGCCGGGATGGCTTCCCCGGAGGTCGTGCAGGAGGCGGTGGGGGTGATGGCAGCCCTCAACCGGCGCGCTGCTGAGGTGATGAAAGGATTCCAGGTCCATGCCTGCACGGATGTCACCGGATTTGGCCTCATAGGCCATATGAGTGAGATGTTGGGGGAGGGTGAGATCGGGATTAGGGTTTTCCGAGAGGCAATCCCGATTATATCCAGGGCGGAGGAGTACACCCGCATGGGGTTGGTACCGGGCGGTACCTATCGTAATAAGGAATTTTATACTCCCACCATTGAGATGAAAAAGGACGTCTCATCCTATCTGCTCGATATCCTCTTTGATCCCCAGACATCAGGGGGGTTGCTCATTGCAGTAGGGGAGGAGAACGCAGGGCCTCTCGTGCACTCCCTCAAGGAGGCCGGCGTGAAGGATGCATGCATCATCGCCGAGGTGGTTGCCGACCCCCGAGGCCGCATCCTTTTGGCCTGATCTACCAATTCCACGACGATTGCGCCCTTTGCTTAATGATGGGTAGTATTGTTTATGGACATACGATTACCTTGAAAGCTGAAACGGACGCCTCCATTACACCGTCTCCCCCACGGCCAATGAGAATATCCTCGATGGTTGGTATCCCCTGAGAAGGATGTATGCACATCGCCATGGATGCTGTTAAGGAGATCATGCCCGGCATCTTCGTTGTGGAGCAGGCGGAGAAGTATGCCGGCATCATGCAGACCAATCCGTACGTTATCGTGAGCGAGGATGGGCTGATCTTCCTCGATCCAGGGTTTCCCCTCGAGGAGACCGAGGATGTCTACCGGTCGTTGATCCGCTCTTGCAGCAAGCAGCCCTGCGTGGTCCTGTTGACCCACGGGCATACTGACCACTACGGCATGGCCGGGTTTCTCCAGAAGGAGTTTGACATCCCGGTCTGGGTCCACAGGGCGGATCATGACAGGGTTGCCAAGGGGGTTTCGCTGGATCTGCAGGCGCAGTGCGAACAACTTCTCATGTGTTGGCAGACCCTCGGGATGAGCCGGTACGAGAAGGGGTGGGCCCTGACCAAGGTCAAGGAGTTTAACGTGATACATCACGAGGTTGGTACACTTAATGTCTTTGAGGACGGACACCTCTTCCACTGGGGCGGGGTGAAGCTCATGGCTATTCAAACTCCAGGTCATACATTGGGGAGTTGTTGTTTTTATGATCCGGAGCAAAAAAGGCTCTTCAGCGGCGATACGCTCTTCCCGCCCACCTTGAGAACACCTCTGCCTGGCTCTTTGTTCGGCGACCCGGACGGGAGCATAGATGTCTACCTTGCTTCTCTGGAAAGGTTACGGGGCCTCAACGTCGAGACCATTTTTCCCGGACATGGGGAGCCGTTCCAGGGTTACCGTGAGAGGCTACACGAGGCCTTTGAGTATTACCGGGAGCTTACACAGACAGTTATTGAAACTGTTTCAAAAACCCCTCTTCTATCTGCTACGGAATTGGCCGCCTTCCTTATGCCTGAGGCAGATGATTATGTGAGATTCATACTGACCGGCGAGGTCTCTGATATTCTCGAAGCTCTCAAGAGAAAGCAGATTGTGGAGAGCATCATGGATAACGGTGTTATCCGGTGGAAGAAGACGTGAGTGAAGAGCTGCTTTTCATATGACTTTGCCCTTCCATTACCATTTTTCAGTTGATTCTAGCAGTTTACTTTTGTATGCTGATTTCATACATTGGAGAGGGCTCCTTGAGTTAATAGCGCAGAATTGATGTCATTTTGTGAAAGATTATATATAATTATTTTTAGCATACTACGTGCTCTTTGAGGGGTCTCGATACAGGATATTTCACTCAGGGAAAAGGAAGCATACGCATGGACAATTGGACATTTGGCATTACGATGCTCGTGGTGGGGATGGGCGGAACGCTCCTGTCCCTTTGGGCGATAAGCCACATCATAAGAGTCCTCAAAAAAATCTTTCCCTATAAAGCAGAGGAAGATAAGAAGGCAGAGTGATGGCATAGGAGGAAACGCACGTGTGGGAAGCAATCGTAAGCGGACTATCCGGCCTCGTTACAGGTTTTTTGCACCTCCATTGGTCAAATCCCATAATGATCGTCATTGGATGTGTGCTCCTCTATCTGGGGATTAAAAAGGATTTTGAACCCCTGCTCCTTGTCCCGATCGGGTTCGGTTGCATCCTCATCAATATCCCCCTGACAGGTGTCATGGAAGAGGGTGGATTTCTCAGGGTCATCTATGATGCAGGGATCACTACGGAGCTCTTTCCGCTTCTCATCTTTGTCGGTATAGGGGCTATGACCGACTTTTCACCGCTTTTGGAGAATCCCCGGACGTTTCTCCTCGGGGCTGCTGGACAGTGCGGCATATTTTTGACGTTGCTCCTGGCCCTTTCCCTCGGCTTTTCCAAGCTGGATGCGGTAGCCGTAGGTATCATCGGTGCATGCGATGGCCCCACGGCCATTTACGTGACCTCAAAGTACGCCCCTCATCTCCTTGCCTCAGTCGCCGTTGCGGCATATTCCTACATGTCCTTGGTCCCTCTTATTCAACCACCCATTATGAAGTTGTTGACCACGAAGAAGGAGAAGGTCATTGTCATGGGGGCGACACAGAAGACGGTTTCCAAGACCACGAAGGTTTTATTCCCGATTGTCATGACGGTCGTCGGAGGCCTCATTGCCCCTAAAGGATTGCCCCTCATAGGGACCATTATGTTGGGAAACCTCTTGAGAGAGTCCGGGGCAGTGGCTAGACTCACTAAAGCTGCTGAGAACGAAATAGCCAATATCGTCACCCTCTTTCTCGGTATCTGCATCGGGGCTACCATGGATGGTAGAACGTTTCTCAAAACACAGACCTTGATTATCCTCGGATTGGGTTTTGTTGCCATCTGCCTTGATACGGCGTGCGGTATTCTCTTTGGCAAGATCCTGAAAGTGGTTTCGCGCGGAAAGGTCAACCCCCTCATTGGCGCGGCAGGAATATCCGCTTTCCCGATGTCAGCCCGTGTCGTCCAAAAGGAGGGGTTCAAGTACAATAATAGAAATTACCTCCTGATGCATGCTATGGGTGCAAATGCAGGTGGTCAGGTAGGATCGGTAATGGCCGCTGCGGTAATGCTTTCGGTGCTTAAAGGAATGGGGATTATCTAACCCATTCAATCCTAATCTCATCAACCGCCATCCTGCGAAGTGCATCCAAGGTTTCCTATCCTTCCAGATCTTAATGCTCATCACTCTCACCAGTATCCGAAACGCATTTATTTGACTTCGTTTCAGGGGTGCCATAACAGCATGAAGCTAAAAAACGCACCTATGGCCTGAGTACTCCAGCGTGGACACGGCCTAAGATTTACTCACCTTCATGCCGCAAATGGGGTTTCTTGTTATGATGATTGTCCTTGTTGTTAATGGCAACGTGGTTTTGTCTTCTCGTCCTTTTTTCCATCCCCCGAAGGCGTTTGAGAGTGACCTCCACCGCAGCATCCCACTCCGCCCCGACGAATCAAAAAGAAGACCAGCACCAGTATTCCCAAAAGGATAAGCACATTTTCCATTTGCAATCCTCCTCAGTGGATTTTATTGGTTTCAAGGGGCGGCGACAACCAATTTTACGATATCTAGGCAAAGATTCTTCTCTTCTACAATTTTTAGGCCAGCCTTCTCCATATTAGCGACGGTATTTCTATTAATGTTAACTCCCATCAACGTAACCGTTATAGGATTCAGGAGGTCAAACATCTTACCCCCAAGCGCACTAACTGGTCTTACATGTTCCAACAAAATGATCTTGCCATCCTTTTTGCACACCCTCTTGATCTCCTGCAGACCTTTTATCGGGTTTGGTACGGAGCAAAAGACGAAGGTAGCTATGATCGTATCGAATGAGTGGTCCTCAAATCGGAGATCCTGAACGTCCATTTCCACTAGATCAACTTTTAACCCCTTGCTTTTCGCCTTTTTCCGGGCCTTACTCAGCATTCCTGGACTAAAATCGATTGCCGTAATCGCTTTGTCAACAGGGTAGAAGCTTAAATTTTTTCCCGTCCCTACTCCTACTTCCAAAATGATTTCTCCGTTCAAAGAATCAAAAACCTTTCTACGCCATCGGGAAAAGGTTACTTTCTCGAGGATCAACTCCATGAAGTCATAGTAGGGGGAAATCCGGTCGTATCTGGCCTTTATTCTCTCTCTGCCATCTTTCTTCAAAAAGATCACCTCATTTCACGAGACCTGTTTCAAGGATCAGGTGCCGCAAACCACCTTGCACGATACTTTTTCCTGAGCAAACTTTTAGCTTTAGTAGACGTCTTTTTCACTCCAGATCAATGTATCTTGAAATTTGATCGGTTTTTCCCTTATGTCTTAAAATGATAATCATCCCGAAGGAAATTGCAATCGCTGCGATGCCCACCGTTTGAGCCACCGATATATCCCCGAGATAAGTGAGCTTATCAGCCCTGAAATGCTCCACAAATATCCGGACAGAGGAATACAGAATGACATAGAACAGAAAGAGGGACCCGTCGAAGAAATTCTTTTTCCTCAATTTCCATAGCACCAAAAAGATTCCCAGGTTGAACCCCAACTCATAGAGCTGGGTGGGATGGAGGGGTTGATCAGGAAACATCTGTCCTGCTGGACTGTCCGGCGCATACACCATGCCCCAGGGCAGAGTTGTGGGATAACCATGGGCATCTCCGTTGAGAAAACAGCCGATTCTACCAATAGTCTGCCCCAGAATAAGGGAAGGGGCGAAGGTATCCGCCCACCTCCAAAAAGGTATCTTTTCTCTCCGAGTGTACCAGATGGCCACAATAATCCCTGATATTATGGCACCATGGATGGCCAGACCCCCTTCCCAGAAAGCCAGCACCCTTAAGGGCCTAGACAAAAAGTAATTCAGATCCGAGAACAGGATGAAGTAGATTCGAGCCCCGATGATCCCCGCGATCACGACGAGTAAAGAGAAGTCGTCTATCTTCTGCTTTTCAAATCCTTTCCGAACACCTTCTCTCCCTGCAAGCCAGAAAGCTACCAGGACCGCAGTAGCAATCATCACACCATACCACCGTATAGTTAATGGGCCTATCTCGATCAGAACCGGGTGCATGGATTCCTCCTCGATTCAATCCAATTAAAGATATTGCCCGGAGCGATATTTATCAAGGACCATCTGCTATATCTCTCAACAGCTTTGCTTTCTTTATCCCATTCGTCCCAGAGAACCGCAAACTCAAGCCAGGCGTCTCAAGCAGCGGCATAAAATAGTCCAAGAGATCTCCATTCCGCAAGATGGTCTTGCAATCGCAAGAGAAAGGAGGTTCAGGAAGAGCATGAACTCTCTTTTATGATTGTATAACCCTCTTCCTTCTCCTTAGTTGCAGAAACTCTAGAATTCCTCTTTGATGATGGCCTCCGGCAGGAGAGGTGTTACTAGGTGATAGTAAATAGTAATTTAAGGAGGAGGGTTAAAACCCCTCCTCCTTATCTTCGTTTAGTATTACCAGCAGCCTCTGCCCCATCCGTGCCCACTGTAATATCTTCCCTTCCCATAACCATAGTGACCACGGAATTCCGGAACGATCTTGTTCGCCTCTTGATGGAAGGCGAAATTCTTCTCCCGGAGGCGTTGCTCTAGATCGAAGGTCTCCTTCTGGAGTTTATCGATCGCTTTCTGATCCGGATTCGGCTGTGCATAGAGACCTTGGAGCTCCTGGTGCTTTGAA
>CAYQOD010000090.1:0-7607 GCA_964419065.1 uncultured Thermodesulfobacteriota bacterium
TAGAAAAACCTGTCCACCCTGGGTGTAATACCATCTCCCTCGGCGGTTCCCGGGGTGAGTGGCAGGGGTCAGAGCGGTGCCTGGAGTGTGGCGACTGTCTCCTCCACTACACGGGAGGGATCTGTCCGCTGACGGCCTGCTCGAAAGGCCTGAGGAATGGGGCCTGCGGCGGGGCCTCCCATGGGAAGTGTGAGGTCAGTCCAGAAAAGCCCTGCGGCTGGGAGCTAATCTATGAAAGGCTGAAGGAGATCGGGAGGTTGGATCAGCTCCAGACGTTCATTCCACCCAAGGCGTGGAACAAGATGAGGCCCAGACCAGAGATCCTTTCGACATCCCTCTGGGCCCTTGAACAGAGGGAGTAATTAAGCGAGGAGGGCAGAGGATAATGGCGTTACAAGAGGCGTTAGAGAGCGGGAAGTTTGCCGTTACGACAGAGGTTGGTCCCTTGAAAGGGACAGATACATCAGAGATCGTGGAGGTGGCAGAACTCCTCCATGGAAAGGTAGATGGGGTCAATGTAACCGATCAGCAGAGCGCTGTGATGAGGCTCGGTTCCCTTGCGACCTGCGCTCTCCTGGTACAGAAAGGGTTAGACCCTGTCTTCCAGATGACCTGCCGGGATCGGAACAGGATCGCCCTGCAGTCCGATCTGCTCAGCGCCCATGTCTTTGGGATCAGGAATGTCCTGGCCATCTCGGGGGATTTTCCCACCTTGGGAGATCACATCGATGCCAAGGACGTCTATGATCTCGATTCTGAACAGCTGATCTGGACGATCAATCGGATGAATGAGGGGTACGACCTGGCTGGCAATGAACTTCAGGGGAAGACGGATTTCTTCGTTGGGGCTGTGGTGAAGCCGGTATCGGATACCGAGGCATCCTTTGAGCTGCAGCTCGCCATGATGGAGAAGAAGATCGCCGTGGGGGCCCGATTCTTCCAGACGCAGGCGGTCTATGACGTCGATGTCTTTGAGCGGTTTGTGAAGAGGGCTGCGAAGTTCAAGGTGCCTGTCCTCGCCGGGATCATCCCCCTCAAGTCCGTCGGTATGGCCCGGTACATGAACAAGAACGTCTCCGGTGTGTTTGTCCCTGAACCGATGATCGATGAGATGGGCAAGGCAGAGGATAAGACGGTCAAGGGATTGGAGATCGCCGCACGGCTTATCAACGACTTAAAGGACCTCTGTCACGGGGTCCACATCATGGCCATCGGCTGGGAGAAGAAGGTCCCTGAGATCCTGCAGCGTGCGAAGTTGACATAATAGGTCATCATGCACCTCTGGACAGGCCTTGATGATATCCCTTAAGGGAGAGGCCCCTTAAGGGATATTTTGTGAACATGGCTGAGAAAACGGTGGTGATAATCGGCGTTGGTAATCTGATCCTCAGGGACGAAGGGGTGGGCGTTCACGTGGTGAGGGAGCTGGAGACGAGAGAACTCCCCCCTCAGGTCGAGGTCCTCGACGGCGGCACGGCTCTCATGGACCTCTTGCCGGTGATCCACAAGGCAGAGCGGATCATTGTGATCGATGCCCTCCAGGCGGGAGGGGAGCCAGGTACCATATACCGGGTCTGCCCTGATGATCTCATGGGTGAGACCGAGAACCCCCTTTCCCTTCACCAGGTAGGCCTCTTGGAGGTCCTGGGGATGGTGCGACAGCTCGGTGGCGACCCAGAGGTGGTGATCATCGGTGTTGAGCCGAAAGAGATCTCCTGGGGCATGGAGCTGACGCCGGAGGTGCAGGCGAAGCTCCCGAAGGTGATCGATGCCGTTTTTGAGGAGCTGAAGGGATTGTGATTCGAAAGGCTTCGGGGTACAATTGCCTGGTGCACGAACTTGCCATAGCACAGAGCCTCCTTGAGATCGTAGAGCAGGAAGCCCTCCCCTATGGAGGGGCACGGGTGAGGCGGATCCGGCTGCGGATCGGAAGACTGAGCGCTGTGGTGCCGGAAGCCTTGCGGTTTGCCTTCGATGCCATAAGCCGAGGGGGCATCGCTGAGGGTGCCTCCCTGGAGATCGAGGAGGTACCGTTGAGGATCCGGTGCCATCAGTGCGAAGAGGTCTTCATGATGGAAGATCCTTTCATGGCCTGCCCCGGTTGTGCGGGTCTTGATGTGGAGATGGTTTCAGGGAGGGAACTGGAGATACGAAGCATGGAGCTAGAAGATGGAGATCAAACTGGTCAAGGACATCCTTGAGGCGAACGATGCCATCGCCTCACAGAACCGGGAACTCTTCGCGCAGAGAGGGGTCTATGTGGTCAACCTGATGGGCAGTCCTGGTGCGGGAAAGACCTCGCTCCTCGAGAGGACGATAGAGCGCCTCAAAGGGAACAGACGTATGGCGGTGATCGAAGGGGACATCGCCACCTCACGAGATGCGGAGCGGATTGCTGCCCACGCCATCCCCACCGTGCAGATAAATACGGGGGCTGAATGCCACCTCGATGGAAATATGGTGCGGGGAGGACTCAAGGAGCTTGATTTGGAGGGGATAGAACTTCTCCTCGTGGAGAACGTCGGCAACCTGGTCTGCCCCGCTGAGTTCAGGATCGGGGAGGACGACAAGGTGATGATCATCTCTGTAACAGAGGGGGATGACAAACCCCTCAAATACCCCCTGATGTTTCAGGTCTCTTCCGTTCTGCTATTGAACAAGATTGACCTCCTCCCCCATCTGGATTTCGACCTGGAGCGGTTCCGAACCGATGCCCACAAGGTGAACCCCAATCTGGAGATCATGCCCCTCTCCTGCAGGACGGGCGAGGGGCTCGATATCTGGGTCACGTGGCTTGAAGAGAGGGTCAACAAGAAAAGGGGCTGATGGGAAAGATTAGGGCTCATGTTCAGATAGAGGGGATCGTTCAGGGGGTAGGGTTTCGTCCCTTCGTCTATGACCGCGCCCGGCGCCATGGTCTCACGGGATGGGTTCTCAATGACGAACGAGGGGTTCAGATAGAGGCCGAAGGGGAGGGGAAAAAGGTCAAATCTTTCCTCTCCGCACTCTCCTCCCCTCCTCCCCTTGCCCTGGTGGAGAGGATGACCGTCACCAACCTCTCCCCTGCCGGCTACCGGGATTTTGAAATACGGCGGAGCGTACGTGGGGAGGAGCGCTTTGCCCTCATCGCACCCGATATCGCCCTCTGTGAGGATTGTCGGCAAGAGCTCTTCGACCCGGGGGATCGGCGGTTTCGCTATCCCTTTATCAACTGCACCAACTGTGGACCTCGCTTCACCATCATCGAAGACATCCCCTATGACCGTGACAAGACCACCATGGCCCCTTTCGCGATGTGCACCCCCTGCAGCCAGGAGTATCACGATCCCTCTGATCGTCGCTTCCATGCCCAGCCCAACGCCTGTCCGACCTGCGGCCCACGGCTCGCCCTCCTCGACAGCACGGGAGGGGAAATGTCAACCGCTGATCCTATCGGGGAGACCGTCAGGCTCCTCAGGGCAGGGAAGACCGTGGCCGTCAAGGGAATCGGAGGATTTCACCTCGCCTGTGATGCCCTCCAGGAGGATGCCGTCGCCCGGCTGCGGGGGAGAAAGTACCGGGAGGATAAGCCCTTTGCCCTCATGTGCAGGGACCTGGAGGTCATCGAGAGGCTCTGTTTTGTGGATGGGGGCGCACGAGAAATGCTCACGGGCACAGCGCGGCCCATCGTCATCCTGCCCCGCAAGACTGATGCCCCGGTGGCCCCATCCGTCGCCCCTGGCCAGGGGACCCTCGGTGCCATGCTCCCCTATACGCCCCTGCATCATCTCCTCTTTGCCGATGGATTGGAGGTCCTCGTGATGACGAGCGGCAATGTGAGCGATGAACCCATCGCCTACCAGGACGCTGAGGCCTTGGAACGGCTCCGAGGGATAGCCGACTTCTTTCTCGTGCACAACCGAGCGATCCACACTCGGTGTGATGACTCGGTGGTGAAGCCCTTCAGGGGAAGGATGACCTTCATGAGGCGCTCCAGGGGGTATGCGCCCTTCCCCATACGGTTGAAGAGGAGGGGCAAGAGCGTGCTCGCCTGCGGTGCAGAGTTGAAGAACACCGTCTGCCTCACGAAGGGCGACTACGCCTTTGTGAGCCACCATATCGGGGATCTGGAGAACTTCGAGACCATGCGGTCCTTTGAGGAGGGGATAGTGCACCTCAAACGCCTCTTTCAGATTGAACCTGAGGTCGTCTGCCATGACCTGCATCCTGACTACCTCTCTACCCGCTATGCCTTGAGATATGCTAGGGGGCTTCAGGTGCCGAGGATCGGGGTGCAACACCACTTTGCCCATGCCCTGAGCTGCATGGCCGAGCATGGTTTGGAGGGGCCTGCCCTGGCCGTTGTAATGGACGGGACGGGATACGGTGAGGATGGGACCGTGTGGGGAGGCGAGTTCCTCGAGGTGACAGTGTGGGGATACAGACGTCTCGGGCACCTGCGCCCTCTACCCCTGCCAGGGGGTGACAGGGCTGCCAGGGAGCCGTGGAGGATGGCGGCGGCATACCTCGATCGGGTCTCTGGGGATCTCGAAAGGGTGGATATCCCCTTTGTCAAGGGGCTTGACCTCACCAGGTGGTCCCTCCTCAGAGAGGCCATGAGGGTCGGCATCAACTCGCCTCTCTGTTCCAGTGTGGGGAGGCTCTTTGATGCCGTGAGTGCCTTGCTGGGGGTGCGGGAGGCGGTCAACTACGAGGGACAGGCCGCCATAGAGCTTGAACAGATGGCACAGAAAGGGGAGGAGGGGGAATATCCCTTTGAGATCGCCGAAGAGGAGGGCACGTTCATCCTCAATCCCGATCCCGCCATCGCGGCCATCACGAGAGAAATAGGGAGAGGCGAGAGTCCTTCGATCATCTCGGCCCGGTTTCACAACACGCTGGCCAGGGCCATTGCTCAGATGGCCCAGAGGATAAGGGAGGTGACGGGGCTCTCTGAGATCGTCTTGAGCGGTGGGGTCTTCCAGAACCACCTCCTGATGAACAGGGTGTCGGATCTGCTGGAGGGAGATGATTTCAGGGTCTTCATTCAGCAGAAGGTCCCCCCTAATGACGGGGGGATATCTCTGGGACAGGCCCTCCATGCCATCTACCTTCTGGGGGATTAGCGATGTGTCTTGGTATCCCGGGTAAGATCGTCTCCATATCCAAAGATCACCTCGCCGAGGTAGATTTCCATGGTGTCCGGAGGGAAGTGAGTCTCCTGCTGTGTCCTGAGGCCCAGACCGGGGACTACGTCTTGGTCCATGTGGGTTTTGCCATCCAGAGGCTTGAGGAAGGGGAGGCCCTGGAGACCCTGAAGCTCTTTCAGGAGTTAGAGGAGAGTTATCGTGAATCCACACAAGAGAGCGGATGAAGGCAAGCTCGCCTCCATCCTCCTCCGAGAGATCTCAGGGCTTGCCGGTCAGCCGCTGCGCCTCATGGAGGTGTGCGGCACCCACACGATAGCCATTTTTCGTTCCGGGATCAGGTCCCTGCTGCCTGCAGGGATAGAGCTCATATCCGGTCCCGGCTGCCCGGTCTGTGTGACACCCGCAGGGGAGATCGACCGAGCCATCGCCCTGGCACGACAGGAAGGGGTGACGCTCGCGACCTTCGGGGACCTGATGCGAGTCCCGGGGACCAACTCCTCCCTTCACCAGGAGCGGGCCATGGGCGGCGACATCAGAGTGGTTCTCTCCCCTTTGGACGTCGTCGGGATCGCTCAAAAGAATCCCGACAGGGTCGTTGCCTTTTTCGCCGTCGGATTTGAGACCACTTCCCCTGCCATCGCCGCATCCGTCAAGGAGGCACAGAGGAGAGGGCTTTCCAATTTCTATCTCCTCTCCTCCCAGAGGCTCATCCCCCCGGCCATACGGGCCTTGCTCTCCACCGGCACGGTAAAGATCGACGGCTTTATCCTTCCAGGTCATGTGAGCGTGATCATCGGGAGGGTTCCGTACCTCTTTATCGCCAGCGAGTTCGGTCTCTCCGGTGCCATCACCGGCTTTGAGCCCCTCGATATTCTGGAGGGGATCTACATGCTCCTGCGCCAGAGGAGAGAGGGGAGAGCGGAGATAGAGATCCAGTACAGCCGAGCGGTGAAGGAGGAGGGAAACCAGCGGGCCGTCGAGGTTATGGGAGAGGTGTTCGCCCCTGCCGATGCACGCTGGAGGGGATTGGGCCTGATACCGGAGAGCGGCCTCGCGCTGCGGGAGGCGTTCGCCGCGGTGGACGTCTCACGGGCCTTTGATATCCCCTCTGAAGAGACGGCGGACCCCCCCGGCTGCCTCTGCGGTGAGATCCTCCAGGGCCTTCGAGTCCCCCCTGAGTGTTCCCTCTTCGGCACGGGGTGCACGCCTGAGGATCCGGTGGGACCCTGTATGATCTCCTCAGAGGGGAGCTGCGCTGCCTACTATAAATACGGGGGGTTCCATGAAGGATAAGAGGATACTGCTCGCCCACGGGGCAGGGGGAAAGCTGAGCCATGACCTCCTGAGGGAGCTCTTTCTCCCCTTTTTCGATAACGCACTCCTGCGCGCCCTCGATGATAGCGCCGTAATCCCTATCGGGTTCTCCACCATTGCCTTCACCACTGATGCCTACGTGGTAAAACCCCTCTTTTTCCCTGGAGGTGACATCGGGAGGCTCGCGGTATGTGGGACGGTGAATGATCTCGCTATGGCAGGGGCGAGGCCCCTGGGGCTCTCGGCCTCTTTCATCCTCGAGGAGGGGTTTCCCCTCGAGGACCTCGAGAAGGTCCTCGCCTCGATGAGGGATGCCGCACAGGAGGCTGGGGTCGTGGTGGTGGCAGGGGATACCAAGGTGGTTGAGCATGGTGCGGCCGAGGGGGTCTACATAACCACCGCCGGAATCGGCGTCGTCCCTGATGGGGTGAATATACGGAACTCACGGGCGAGACCTGGTGATCTGATCCTCATCAATGGTCCCATCGGCGATCATGAGATGGCGGTCCTCATCGCCCGGGGGGAATTCTCCCTGCGCGGTGGCATTGAAAGCGATTGCGCTCCACTCAACGGCCTGGTGGAGGCAATGGTAGAGGAGTGCCGTGAGATCCATGCCATGCGGGACCCCACCCGGGGAGGCATCGCCACCTGCCTGTGGGAGATCGCCACGACCTCAGAGGTGGGAATTGTGATAGACGAAGGAACGGTCCCCATCAGAGATGAGGTCAGGGCGGTCTGCGATCTGCTCGGATTCGATCCCTACTATCTGGCCAATGAGGGAAAGCTCGTCGCCTTCGTGCCGGAAGAGGCGGCTTCAAAGGTTCTCCAGGCAATGAAGGCGCACCCCCTGGGTGGGGAGGCGGCCATCATCGGAAAAGTCGTGGCGGAAAACCCTGGAAAGGTGCTCCTCAAGACCGGGATCGGGGGTCACCGCTTGCTTGAGCCCTTGAGCGGCGAGCAGTTCCCGAGGATCTGCTGAAGAAAGTATTGGCACTGCCTCAAACGCAAAGATCGCGGAAGCTCCCGCATCTTCCGCGAATTCCTCATCCGCAACTTTTAGGCCCCCTACAGACGTAAAATAGGGGACGTTGGTTCAAATACAACTTGACATGAAACAGGGGAAGAAGTAACCTAGGGTCATATGCCGAGACAAGCGAGACTCGA
>CAYQOD010000091.1:0-7518 GCA_964419065.1 uncultured Thermodesulfobacteriota bacterium
GGACTCTCCCTGCTTTCACCCTTTACCCCGGAGTGGGCAGAAGAGATCACGGGTATAAATGCTGCAGACATCAAGAGGATTGCCTCGGGGTTCGCCCGAAATCAGCCCTCTACTGTCATCATCGGTGGAGGCGTAAGCCAGAGGGAGAAAGGGGCTCATGCAACCAGGGTCATCCTCCTCCTCAATGCCTTGGTGGGCACTATTGATAGGGAGGGTGGATATCTCACTCCTGAAGAGATAAGATGGGAAGATCCCCTACCCTCTCCCCCTGATAGGGGGAAAAGGGCTACCCTCTCCCTCTATTCCACTCTTGGAACGGGGAAGAAGAAGGCTGAATTATTATTTCTCTACAGATCAAACCCCTCCCAAGCCAACCCCGGTGGCACGGGGACAGTGGACATCTTACGGGATGAATCTATTATCCCCTATTTCATCGCCATGGATGTCCACATGACGGAGAGCGCCTCGCTGGCCGATTTGGTCCTCCCGGCAGCCCTCCCCTTGGAGTCCTGGGGGCTGACAGCAGGAGTCACACCCGAGGGAAAACGGTTTCTCTCACTGAGGCAGCCTGTGGTCCATCCTGTGGGAGAACCCGCTTTGTTGCGCCCAAAGGAGATCTCTACTCCTAGAAGGGAAAAGGAGTTTCCCCTCCGCATGACCCCCTTGGGGGAGGCCCTTCCCTTGAGTGATCTCTGTATCGAATTGGCCCACCGAATAGGGGGAAAGACAAAGGAGTATCTCCCTTTTAAAGATACTGAAGAATACCTCGCCCTGGTGCTGGCCCGAATTCCCTCTTTACGGGATAAAGGAGGGTTCTCGTACCTGAAGAAGAGGGGCGTCTTCATCCTGCCGGGAGATCCTCACTCTTCCCTTCAGAAAGAGGGATTCCCCACCCCGTCTGGGAAGCTCCAGATCTCTTTGGCCGACCTGATCCGGGCAGAGCCGTGGCAACAAGGGGGACCCCATTTGGGCTCCGCCTATCAGTTGGTCATCTTCACCAGAAATGTAAGCTCTGAGCGGGTCCCCAATGCCAAATGGATTGCAGAGATCGTTCATCGAAACCCCCTCTGGATGCATCCATCCACGGCAAAGAGGTTAAGGATTAATGAGGGAGGGCGTGTACGGGTTAAATCCAAGGTCGGGGAGGTGGAGGCAGCGGTGAGGATCACTCAGGGGATCCGCCCGGAAGTGGTGGCGTTGGCCAAGGACTTTACACTTCAAGGGAGTCGTATCGCCCTCGGGAAGAGGTTCAAGAGCCCTGACCCCGACACCAAACTCCTGTGGTGGGGAGAGGAGGGGGGCCTGAGGGTGAACCCGCAGCTCCTCCTCAGCGATGAGCATGACCCCCTCGGGGGTGGAACGGTCCTGGCCGGCACAGAGGTGGAGATAGAAAAAATAGGAGGAAAAGGGTAAATAGATGTCTGCCTTCAAGAAGGCCTGTTGGCTCCAAAGACTGATTATCTCTCTCGTCATATGTCTTCTCCCCACGGGAGGTACGTCCGAGGTCAAAAGGATCCCTTCCAGGATAATCCGCTTGACCTACACCCATGATGGAATGGTTCGATATCCCTCTTTGAGCGACAATGGTGACCTGCTCCTCTACATCCATGAGATCAAGGACAAAAAGGATCCCCTCCGTATAACCCGTTCTTTAAGGGTACTGGAAATCAAGGGGGGAAAAGAGAAGATACTGTTCATCGATGGGAAGCTAAAGGCCCCCTCACCCTATGAAGGGACCCTTATCTTGGGCTCAAAGCCTCCTCTGCTGAGCGGCAATGGCAAAAGATGCGCCTTCACCCTCGCCCTCCCCTCCCCTTTTCCATATCCCGACCACTTTTTGGGGATCATGGATACCGACGGGGGCAACCTTCAGGTGGTTGATCTCAAGATAGAATCCCTCCAATCATTCAATTGGAGGCACATGGGATTTGAAGGAGATTCATGGGCCCGGGTGGCAGGCTATGCCATGAGCCAGGATGGAAAGAGGGCTGCCTGTCTGATGAAGGGCGATATGGGGAAAGGGTGCTGTGGATACCCCAGTGGTATTGTCTTCATCGACACAGAAGATCTGACCACCAAGACCCTTTTGGCCCCCCACCTAGAGGAAGGGAAATGGCGCTGGAGGGGATACCCCCGTAATCCCCTGATGGGTGGGGGGTGGATCTTCAACCTGAGCACAGATGGGGAGCTGATCCTCTTTGGGGCTCAGGCCTCCCCAAAAGAGGGAGATTATGACCTCTATCTCATCAACAGGGATGGTTCGGGACTGAGGCGTCTGACCACCTTTCACGAACCCTACGTTGTCCTGGGACATCTCAACAGCGAAGGCGCTTACCTCGTCTTCTATTATGCCGGCAAAGGTCGGGAAGGTGTGGGGACATATCTGCTGGATCTGCGGGGAGGGGGAATTAGCTATCTGCGTTCCCGCGTGACCGAACGCCTCGACTATGAGGGGATCTCTGGTGATGGCCGATATATCTTTTACTCTTGGGACGGTAGGGGGATGCGGTATAGCTTGCAGGGTGGTGAAGAGGTGGAGATCTTCTCGCCCCAGACCCCTGGGTATGTCCGCAGTGGATTGCCTATGACCTTCCCCCCGTATCCCGCCTATTTCCCCTCCCGGATCTCCTCCTTCAGGGGCGAGCGGGTGCTCATCGTGGGAACACCCATGGGCAAGGGGCAACCAGAGGTCTATCTAGTCATCATCGGCGAGGGGGAACGGTGATGAATTTGAGAGAGCTGCTCCGTCCCCGCACAGCGAAGGGCTGGTGGATGACAGTGGCCATCATTATCACCACCGTCATTTCCCCCCTGTTTTGGTTCGTCCACTATACCTCCAGCAGTCCCTCCATATGCCAGGAGTGTCACTCCGACATGGCCCTCCTCTGGAGGGGATCGAAGGCGCATCCCCCTTCTATCCATTGTGTGGAGTGTCATCGGTCCGGTTCTCCAACCATGAATGCTGACCGGGAGGTGATCAACGCCACCTGTATCGGCTGCCACCGAGATATCCTCGACCAGGTATCTGACGCAAAGCCGACCAAACCAATAAGGATGTCCCATCGATACCACCTCGAAGAGGGGCTGGGCTGTACCGATTGCCATATCAACCTCACCCATGACCGAGACCGGCCTGGGACCAATCGCCCCCTCAAGGCCCGTTGTTTTACCTGCCACATGAGAGAGATGGGATGGGGGGGGTGGAGGGGGACCTGTTTCAGGTGTCACTACATAGATCTCACCGTGAAGATATCACGGTAAGGGGAGACAGTTTAAACCTTGAGAGCGCGGATAAAATCTGCTTGGAAGATAGGGGCATTGATAGTGATCGCCCTCATACTGATCCCTGCGGGGGATCTCATGGCCCGGGCCTATAAAGACGAGGAGTGCCTCGCCTGCCATCAAGATCAGAGGATGGTCCGGACGGATGCCCAGGGAGAACTCCAATCCCTCTCTGTAAATCGAGAGGCATGGGAGGGGGATGTCCATCGAAAAAGGGGGTTGGGCTGCGTGGATTGCCACCGTGGGGCCAACCCCTTTTCTCATCCGCAAGAGGGGTTCAGCTCTGCGGATTGCACCAGATGCCATCCCGAATCCCAAGAGGAACACGCCCGCAGCATCCACCAACTGGCCCTCATGATTGGACATCCCCAGGGGCCTCAATGCTATGACTGTCACACAACGCACAACGTGAGGCCGCCAACAGATCCCCTCTCCAATCTACACCACCGCAACCTCAAAGATACCTGCACCCAATGCCACGCCGAGGGGAAAGGACCTACGGGGTCCTTTGATAAAGTCTCCTTGCTGAGGATCTCAGGGCACAAGAGGTCTGACTATTGGGGGAGGTTGAGAAGAGATCTCTGTCTCCATTGCCACCAGGACGACCTGATCCTCAAGGAGCGGCCCAACACCAGGGAGTACTGTCTCAGCTGTCATCGGGTAAAGGCCGCCTTGAAAAATGTCCTCTTCGGCCCCTTCCATCTCCCCCCCTCCTTCCATATACAGCCCATCACCTATATCGTCTCCATCACCCTCTTTATTCTGGCCATCGGTCTGTACCGAAACTTCTCCCTCTGGAGGAGGGGCTGGAAGGAGGGGGGACAAGAGGCCACAAGGGAGAAGTTCCTTCGCTTCCTCCGCGATGCCCTGGGGAATAAGAGGGCCTTCCGGGGCGACCCCTTGGGGGGGGTCATGCACCTCCTGCTCATGTGGGGTTTTTCCCTCCTGCTGTTGGGGCACCTGATATCCCGTTGGCTCTCAGGGATCTCCGCCTTGGTGGGGAACCTCGCTTTGGATCTGTTGGGTATGGTCTTCCTGGCCGGTGTCTCCATCGCCATCATCAGACGGTACTTCCTGAAGAGGGGCGAGATGCACAATCTCTTCCAGGACCACATCATACTGATCTCTCTATTTGTCATCGGGGCCACGGGGTTCCTCTTGGAGGGGGGACAGATGGCCGCCCAACAGCCCCCCTTCGGCCAAACGTGGGCCCCCATCGGAGGCCTCCTCGCCCCCTTATTTGAGGGTGATCCGAGCAGTTGGTACCGAGCCCTCTGGTTCATCCACATCGGGGTGATCATGAGTGTATTGGCCTACATACCATACTCTAAACTCTTCCATATCTTTTCTTCACCTGCCACTATCCTGCAGCGACCGTACGCGCCGACCTTCTTAAGCTTGGATGAGCGAGAGGGGCTGGAGGGAGATTTCAGTCAACGTCAGCTGATCTCCGTTGAGAGCTGCACCCGGTGTAACCGCTGCGAGGTGGTCTGCCCCGCCTTTCTGGTGGGAGAACCCCTCTCCCCCCGGAGGTTTTTTCAGGAGGTCAAGGGGTTCGAGCGGGAGAAGTACGGATTGAAGGCACAGTGGAGGAGACTCTTCAAGAAACCACGGAGAGATCTCCCCAAGGAGTCCGCGGTTCAAGGAAACCAGATGTGGTACTGCACCACCTGTCGGGCCTGCATGGAGGAATGTCCGGTATACGTGAACGGGATCGATATCATCAGGGAGGTGAGGACAGCCCGCATCGAAGGGGGGACAAAGGTCCCTGCCACCCTAACCAAGGCACTTGAAGGTGTCTACAAATACAGCAACCCCTGGGAGAGGCCCAAACCGAAAAGGGCTGAATGGGCGCAGGGGTTGGGGATAAAGGACCTGTCTCAAGGGGATAAGGCCCCTCTGCTCTATTACGTAGGCTGCACCGCATCGTACGATGCCAGGCTCCAGGAGGTGGCCAAGGCCCTGGTGGCCGTGCTCAAGGGGTCTGGGGTGGACTTCGTCATCTTGGGCGATCAGGAGCCCTGTTGTGGAGATCCAGTCCGCAGGCTCGGTGAGGACGGCCTCTTTGAGGAGTTGGTGATGAACAACTGCGAGATCTTTGCCCGGTTTGAAATCAAAGATATGGTCACCACCTCACCCCATGGCCTTCACTGCTTCAAGAATGAGTATCCTCCCATGATGAAAAAACTCGGCATAGAGGGAGATGGCCTCCTGATCCGACACTACACCCAGCTGGTGGCAGAGCTGATCGAAGGGGAAAAGCTGCCCTGGGGAAAGGGGACCGACCTGCTGGTCACCTATCATGATCCCTGCTACCTCGGTCGTCACAACGGGGTCTATGAGGAGCCGCGCACCGTCCTGCGGTCCATCCCAGGTATCACCCTCATAGAGATGCCCAGATCACGGGATAGGAGCCTCTGCTGTGGCGGGGGAGGCGGGAGGATGTGGTTTGAGGCGGAGGAAGGGAGGAAGGTCTCAGAGATCAGGGTCAGGGAGGCGGCGGATGTGGGGGCTGAGGTCATCGCCACCGCCTGTCCCTTCTGTCTCAGCATGTTTACGGATGCCGTTAAGACGACGGGGCTGGAGGGAAAGCTAGAGGTCAAGGATATCATGGAATTGGTCCAGGAGGCCATGAGATGATAATGTGAAGACGTTCAGCAAGAAATGGGGGCTTACTTCTTCAGGGGCTCTACCCCCCTGAAACCACCGATAATGAACAATTATTGCCTTCGCTCAGCAAAATATTTCCTCTCCCCTTGAGGGGAGAGGATGAAGGTGAGGGGTGAAACAAAAAATATCGACCAGGTACCCCCTCACCCCAACCCTCTCCCCCAATTGTTTGGGGGAGAGGGAGATATGGGCATGTTTCATTAGGGGAGTAAAAGGCATACTCCCAGAAGAGAAAAGGAGGGATAGTCCGTGGAGATCATCGTCTGCTTGAAGAGGGTGCCGGAGACGGCGGAGGCTAACCTGGCCATCGACCAGGATAAAAAGGACATCATCAAAAAGGGCCTGGTCTTCGACATCAACGAGTGGGACAACTATGCCGCTGAGGAGGCCGTGCGGATAAAGGAAGCGATGGGGGGGACGGTAACGGCCATTACCCTGGGTGAGGAAGATAGCAGGGAGACCCTGCGGAGGTGCCTGGCCATGGGGGCCGATAGGGCCATCATCTTGATGGACCCTGCCCTGCAGGGTGGAGACGCCCATGCTACGGCCAAGGCCCTCTCTCGGGCCATCAAGGAACAACCCTACGATCTCATCTTCACCGGTATTCAGGCCAGCGACGATGGCCATGCCCAGGTAGGTGGGATCCTCGCCGAGATGCTGGGCATCCCTCATGTCACCATGGTAACGAAGGTGGATATTCAGGGGAAGGTGGCCACGGTCCGCCGGGAGCTGGAAGGGGGGTGGGAGGAAGAGCTAACGGTAGAACTGCCCGCCCTGCTCGCCATCCAGACAGGGATCAATGAGCCCAGATATGTCTCCATCATGGGGATCCGCAAGGCCAGGGGGAAGGAAATTAAGGAGATCAACCTAAAAGATCTCGGTCTCCAGGAGGATGAGGTGGGGGAGAAGGGCTCTCAAGTTCACATTGAAAAAGTCTTCCTCCCTCCCGTGGAGAAGGCGGTGGAGATCATCCAGGGAGATCCGGGTCAGATATCCGAAAGGCTCTTAGCGGTCATGAAGGAGAAAGGAGGGGTGACCTAAGATGGGAGATCTCTTTGTCGTGGCAGAGCACATAAGAGGGGAGTTTAAGGAGATCACCTTTGAGATGCTCCATCAAGGGTGCACGATGGCCGAAGCATTAGGGGGGCAATTGCATGCCGTCTTTTTGGGGCACCAGGTCGATCCCTTGGCCCAAGGGCTGAAGGGGTGGGCCCACAAGGTCTTAGTGGTCGACGACCCTCAGCTAGAGAACTTCAACTCCGAGGCCTACCAGGCGGTCCTCTCCCACCTGATCAGGGAGAGGAGACCTTCTCTGACCCTCATTGGTCACACCTCCTTTGGCATGGACCTGGCACCCAATCTGGCCTTTGAGCTGAGCCTCCCCCTGATCACCGACTGCATCGAGTTGAGCTTGGACCCTGCGGGATTGCGTGCCACCCGCCAGATCTATGAGGGGAAGATCAACGCCCTGGTAGCTGCCAGGGAGTCCGATGGGTATATGGCCACGGTGCGGCCGAGTTCCTTTCCTGCGGAGGAAGGAGGTCTGGCAGGTGAGATAGAGATCAT
>CAYQOD010000092.1:0-7442 GCA_964419065.1 uncultured Thermodesulfobacteriota bacterium
GATCGTGATGTGACTGGGAGTTCAGACGTGTGCTCTTCCGATCTTCGTAGACCTGAAGCCTCGCTCTGATGGTTTCCTCCTTATCATCATCCCGCTGATAAAGCTCTCCCCCACACTTATCACATACCCCATCGCGCGTGGGGGGATCGAAGGCGATATGATACATAGCCCCACAGCTCCGGCACGTCCTCCTCCCCGTCAGGCGTTTAATCAGCTCTTCGTTGTCCGCTTCTATGCTGACGACGTGGTCTATCTCCCGCCCCATGTTCCCTAACGCAGCGTTCAACGCCTCTGCCTGAGGGAGGGTGCGGGGAAAACCATCGAGGATAAAACCACCAGTGCAGTCTGAGGCCTTGAGCCTCTCTCGGACGATACCGACCACCACCTCATCCGGGACCAATTTCCCCTGATCCATATATCTCTTTGCCTCTCTCCCCAGTGGGGTCCCTTTTATTACCGCAGCCCTGAGGATCTCCCCGGTGGATATTTGGGGAATGTTATACCGTTCAATCATCATCCGGGCCTGTGTACCCTTACCGGAGCCGGGTGGGCCCAGCAGGACTAGGTTCATCCTCTTCTTCGCTTCCCATCGTTATCTGCGACGACCCTTGATTCTCCCACCCCGTATCAGCCCTTCATAGTGCCTCGTCAACATGTGGGACTCTATCTGTTGCACGGTGTCCAGGGCCACCCCTACCACGATGAGGAGGGCCGTTCCCCCGAAGTAATAGGGGACGTTAAACCGTGCTATCAGGAAGTTGGGCAATACACACACGCCAGCCACGTAGGTGGCCCCGCCCAAGGTAATCCTGGTGAGGACCCGGTCGATATAGTCAGCGGTAGTCCTCCCCGGCCTGATACCGGGGATGAATCCACCGTACTTCTTCATGTTATCAGCGACGTCCACTGGATTGAAGACTACAGCGGTGTAAAAGTAGCAGAAGAATATGATGAAACCCACATAGATAAGATTGTAGATCAGCGTGGTGGGCGTGAGGACGTCTTGAATAGCCTGCATCCAGGGATGATTCACAAAGTTGGCAATCGTGGCGGGGAACATGAGGATTGAGGAGGCGAAGATAGGGGGGATGACGCCCGAGGTATTGATCTTCAGTGGGAGGTGCGTGCTTCCTCCCCCGTACATCCTCCTCCCTATGATCCTCTTGGCGTACTGGACGGGTATCCTGCGATGGGACGTCTCCATATAGACGATGAAGGCCACGACGGCGACCATAAAGATGATGAGACCCAACGTGAAGATGGCCCCCAGTTCCCCTGCCCTCACCAACTGAGCGCTCCTCCCCACCGCTTCTGGCAAACTCGCCACGATACCCGCAAAGATGATCAGTGAGATACCGTTGCCGATGCCCCGCTCGGTGATCTGTTCACCCAGCCACATCAGGAAGGCGGTACCGGCGGCTAGGGTGATCACCGCCATGAGGCGAAAAGGCCAGCCAGGATGGAGGACTATCGGGCTCCCTGCTAGGTGCATCCCCTCGAGTCCCACGGCGATGCCGAACCCTTGGATGATGCTCAGGATGACCGTTCCATACCGCGTGTACTGGATGATCTTTCTCCTGCCTATCTCTCCCTCTTTCTGCAGGCGTTCGAGATGCGGGATAACCACCGTCAACAGCTGGAGGATAATAGAGGCGCTGATATAAGGCATAATACCCAGGGCAAAGACGGAGAATTGACTCAGGGCCCCCCCGGCGAACATATCGAAGAAGCCGAGCAACGTTCCGCGTGCTTGCTCGAAGAATGAGGCGAGGGCCTCTCGGTCAATCCCTGGGGTGGGGATGTGACATCCCACCCGATAGACCGCCAATAGGAGGAGGGTAACGGTGATGCGCTTCTTTAACTCCGGTATCTTGAGGATATTGGCGATGGCTCTCATCAGATCACTTCGACCTTCCCCGAGGCGGCCTCGATCTTTCTGCGGGCCGACTCGGTAAACTTGTGTGCCCTGACCGTGAGGGCGACTGTGAGGTCGCCGTCTCCCACTATCTTAACCCCATCATAGACCTTCTTGACCAACCTCGCTTGCAGCAAGGCCTCAACATCCACCACTTCACCCTCTGAAAAGCGGTTGAGGTCTCTGATGTGGACGAGGACAAATCTCTTTTTAAATATATTCCTGAATCCCCTCTTGGGCAGACGTCGCTGGAGGGGCATCTGTCCCCCCTCAAAACCGGGGGAGACTCCGGCACCGCTTCGTGCCTTTTGGCCCTTGGCACCCCGACACGCCGTCTTTCCATGGCCGGAACCAGGTCCCCTTCCCACACGTTTTGGCCTCTTTCTCCTCCCTGGAGAGGGGGTTAACTGTCCCAGCATCTTACTCTACTACCTCCACGAGGTGAGAGACTTTTTTGATCATCCCCCACGTCTGCGGGGTATCCTTCAAGGTCACCACCCGGTTCATCTTAGTCAGCCCCATTCCCCTCAAGACATCCCGTTGGGTTCGGGGACGCCCTATGCTGCTGTGGACCAATTTTACCCGTACGTATTTTTGAGCCATTCTTACCCCAGAATCTCCGCTACTTCTTTGCCCCTCTTTTTTGCAATTTCCTCAGGGGTCTTGAGCTGTTTGAGGCCTTCAAAGGTGGCCTTGACCAGGTTGTGGGAGTTATGGGTTCCCAAGGACTTGGTTAGTATGTTTTGTATCCCCGCTACCTCTACCACTGCCCTGACCGCTGCTCCAGCAATAACCCCTGTTCCCTCCGAGGCCGGTCTCAAAATGACCTTGCCAGCACCGAACCTCCCGATGACCGTATAGGGTATTGTCCCATTGATGATGGGAACTTCTATGAGGTTCTTTTTTGCCAGTTCGATCCCTTTACGGATGGCTTCGGGGACTTCGTGGGCCTTTCCCAGACCACTCCCCACCATACCATTACCATCTCCAACGACCACCAGGGCGCTAAAGCGGAATCTTCGTCCCCCCTTCACCACCTTGGCTACTCTACTGATGTGCACGACCTTATCGGTCAATTCCCGTTCAGTCTGCTCTATGTTCTCCAACTATACCCTCCCTCTGCCGTGAAAAGGAGACGATATGATAAGCGCTACAGAGTGCTTCAACCTTCACGGTCACTTTCGACCTTTCTTCAAGGGACTTTACCTCTTGAGACCCCTCTTAAGGTAGGGTTCGAGGGTTATAGCCTTGAACCCTAGAACCCTTGACCCCTGCCCTTTTGGGGTCTGGAGGCCCCAGAGAGATAGACCTTTGGTCTGTCTCAAAATTCCAATCCTCCTTGACGCACGGCCTCTGCCAGCGTCTTTACCCTACCGTGGTAGAGGAATCCATTCCGATCAAAGACCACCTTTTTGATCCCTCTCTCCAAGGCCTTATGAGCTACAAGCTCTCCGACGACTCGGGCCGCCTCTGCGTTGCCCGTATTTTTCAATGTACCCTTTAACTCTCTACTGATGGTGGAGGCTGCTGCCAGGGTCTCACCAGTATCGTCAACAATGATCTGGGCATAGATATGCCTCAGACTGCGGTAGACCGTAAGGCGAGGACGCCCTTCAGTTCCCCTCACCTTCTTTCTAACCCGCACTTTCCTTCGCAACCTCCCTACCAATCTCTTTTTGGCCACATCCTTCTCCTTAGCCCTTTGCTTTACCCGCTTTCCGGCGAATCTGCTCTCCCATATACCTGATTCCTTTTCCCTTATACGGTTCGGGTTTTCTAAAACCCCGTATCTCAGCGGCCACTTGTCCGACCTTCTGTTTGTCAATCCCCTTCACCGTGATGTTGGTCTGTTTATCTACGACCACCTCTATATCCTCGGGGATCGGATAGATAACCGGATGTGAGTATCCTAGGCTCAATTGAAGGTTCCTTTCTTGAAGGTTGACCCTATATCCTATCCCCACTATCTCCAGTCTCTTTTGAAACCCCTGTGTTACCCCCGTTACCATGTTGGCGATCAATGTCCTGGTTAAGCCGTGGAGGGAACGCACCCTCTTTGCATCCCCGTTTCGTCTTACGTGGATCATCCCATCTTCGATCTGGAGAGAAATGTCCCCCGGCATAGTATGGGACAGGGTCCCTTGAGGACCTTTCACCTCCACAGTAGATCCCTCGATCTTTACCTCTACACCTTGGGGCAAGGGTATGGGGGCCTTTCCTATCCTGGACATCTATCCCTGCCTCTTGGAATTACCATACATAGCAGATAACCTCTCCCCCCATCCCCGCCTTGCGTGCGGCTCGGTCCGTCATTACTCCCTTGGAGGTGGAGAGGATGGCTATACCGAGACCGTTCAACACGGATGGGATTTCGTCTTTGGTCACGTAGACCCTGCGGCTGGGTTTACTCACCCGTTGCAAGTTAGCGATGACTCCCACGTTATGATCGTCGTATTTGAGGTATATCTTAATGATCCCTTGTCTTGTGTCGGGGATAATCTCAAAATCCTTGATATAGCCTTCCTCTTTGAATATCTTAGCCATTCGTACCTTCAGTTTAGAGGAAGGGAGCTCTACCTCCGTCTTTTTTGCCGTGATGGCATTGCGCATCTTGGTCAACATGTGCGCAATGGGGTCGGTCATACTCATACATTCCCTCCTCAACGCTACCAGCTGGATTTAATCACCCCGGGGATGTCCCCTTGGAGGGCAAACTTCCTCAGACATATGCGGCACATATTGAACTTGCGGTAAAAGGCCCGGGGCCTGCCGCAAATCGGGCATCGATTATGTTCCCGTACCTTGAATTTTTGAAGCCGCTGGGCCTTAATCATGAGAGTCTTTCGCGCCACGGTACGATCTCCTTAACTCCTAAAGGGCATACCCATCAGTTTGAGGAGCTCCCGCCCCTCCTCATCGGTCTTGGCTGTGGTCACGATAACGATGTTCATGCCCTTAATCTTATCTATTTTATCATAATTTATCTCAGGAAAGATGATCTGTTCCTTGATCCCCAGTGCGTAATTGCCCCGTCCATCAAAGGCATGGGGGGAGAACCCACGGAAGTCCCTTACCCGTGGGAGTGCCACATTGATGAGCCTATTGAAGAACTCATACATCCTCTCCTTTCTCAGGGTCACCATACAGCCTATGGGCATACCGGCCCTTAGTTTGAACTGGGCGATGGACCTCTTGGCCTTGGTGATGGTCGGTCGCTGTCCCGTGATGGCGGCTATCTCCTCAACAGCGGAGTCGAGTATCTTGATGTTCTGAATGGCCTCCCCCAACCCCATGTTGATGACGATCTTTTCCAACTGAGGGACCTGCATGATGTTTTTGTAGTTGAGCTGCTTCACCAGGGCCGGCACTACTTCCTTATGGTAAAATTCTTTCATCTTCGACATCGCAATCTACCACCTGAAAATTCTATTCGTCGATGGCCTCCCCGCACTTCTTACAGATCCTGATCTTTCTCCCATCTTCCAAGATTTTCTTCCCTGTTCTGGTAGGGAGGTTGCATTTACTGCAGATTATCTGGACGCTGGAGAGATGGATGGGGGCCTCCTTTTCTACAATGCCTCCCTTCCCATGACTTGCACCAGGTCTGAGGTGTCGCTTGACGAAGTTGAGGCGCTCAATGACCACCGTGTTCTTTTTGGGGAAGACCTTGAACACCCTTCCCGATTTTCCCCTCTCCTTGCCCGCGGTCACCATCACGGTGTCGTTTTTCTTAATGGGCATCCCTCTCATAGCGTACTCCTACAGGACCTCAGGGGCCAGGGAGATGATCTTCATGAACCTCTTCGCCCGTAGTTCCCTCGCTACCGGACCAAAGATCCGAGTCCCGATGGGCTCATTCTGCGGATTGATGAGTACCGCAGAATTATCATCAAACTTTATGTAAGAACCGTCAGGCCTTCGTATCCCCTTTTTGGTCCGTACCACCACGGCCCTCGCCACCTCCCCCTTCTTTATCTTGGAGTTGGGGACGGCATCCTTTACCGAGACCACGATGACGTCACCCAACGAGGCATACTTCCTTTTGGAGCTCCCCAGGACCTTTATACAACCGACCTTTCTCGCCCCTGAATTGTCAGCCACATCCAAAATGGTCCTCATCTGGATCATGACTATCCCTTAGATCTCCGGTGCCTTTTCGATGATTTCTTTTACGTTCCACCGCTTGGTCTTGCTGAGGGGTCGGGTCTCCACGAGCAGCACCTTGTCGCCGACCTTACAGTTATTCCCCTCATCATGGACCTTATAGGTGGTGTAGCGTTTGACATATTTTTTATACATGGGGTGCTGGACCTGGCGTTCCACCCGTACGGTGACCGTCTTATCCATTTTGTCGCTGACGACAATACCAATCTCACTCTTTCTCACCCTTCGCCTTTTCACGCTTCCCCCTTACCCCTCTTCTCGCGCAGGATGGTCTTGACCCGAGCGATATCGCGCTTGACCTGTGATATACGCATCAAATTCTCGAGTTGGCCCGTAGCGCGCTGGAACCTCAGATTAAAGAGCTCTTCCTTGAAATCCTTTTCCTTTCGCAGGAGTTCATCGATGCTCAATTCCCGTACTTCCCGGACCTTCATCATATCTCCTCCCGGACCACAAACTTGGTGCCGATGGGGAGTTTATGCGAGGCGAGCCGAAAGGCCTCTCGAGCCCTTTCTTCAGGTACACCCTCCATTTCGTACAGGATGTGACCTGCCTTTACCACGGCCACCCATCCCTCTGGGGTTCCCTTGCCTTTCCCCATTCTGGTCTCGGCCGGTTTCTTCGTAATGGGTTTATCGGGGAAGATGCGGATCCAGATCCTCCCTGTCCTCTTGATAAACCGCGTCATAGCAATTCGGGCTGCCTCGATCTGGCGATTGGTTATCCAGCCACTCTCAAGGGCCTGCAGGCCGAAATCGCCGAAATTGAGCTCTGTTCCAGCCCAGGCCCTCCCCCTCATCCTTCCTTTCTGCTGCTTGCGGTATTTGGTCTTTTTAGGTGCCAGCATTGCGTTGTACCGTCAGAGAAAGTACCTCTCCATTATATATCCATACCTTGACCCCTATCACTCCGTAGGTGGTCTTTGCCTCAGTAAAGCCATAGTCGATATCCGCGCGAATGGTGTGCAGAGGGACTTTTCCCTCTCGGTACCACTCCCGCCGCGCCATCTCTCTCCCCCCCAATCTTCCCGCACAGGCGATCTTTATCCCCTGGGCCCCCAACCGCAGGGCAGAGGTAACGCTGCGCTTCATTGCCCTCCTGAAGGCCACCCTCCTCTCCAACTGCAAGGCTACGGTCTCGGCCACCAGTTGGGCGTCTAACTCGGCCTTTCTGATCTCCTTGATATTGATAATGATTTCCTTCTTTGTTAAGGTTTGGAGCTCGTTTTTTAAGTTCTCCACCTCCGCCCCCTTTTTGCCGATGATGATCCCCGGCCGAGCGGTATAGACGTTCACCTTTGCCTTGCTCGCCTTGTTTGCCACCCGCTCTATCTCCACCCGAGAGACCGCTGCATGGGAGAGCT
>CAYQOD010000093.1:0-7432 GCA_964419065.1 uncultured Thermodesulfobacteriota bacterium
AAAAAACCGAGTCTTAACGTAAGCATTGTCTCTTTTGTTGGTACCATCTTCGTTATCAGTGTGCTGACATACGTCTCTGTACTCGGGGAAAACCATACAATAGACAGGATGGTGGCATCGTATTTTGACAAACTACAAAGTGGAATGTACATCGAGGCATGCGAAAGTTTCTCGCCAAACGCGCAAAGTGCTGAACTGTCTAACGACGAGCAACGCGCGAATTTCAATTTCCTGCTCGAATTGTCTCTCTTAAAACACTATAACTTGGTCGACCACGATGACTATAAGGTTGAGGTAAAGAGAAACCATTTCTGGATCCCCTATCTCAGTGACGATTCAGTACGGATCAGTCTTGCGCTGAGAAAAGAAGGTGGCAAAAACCTCTTTGATAAGGTATCAGGTGACCAGAACAATAATCTGATTCATAATCTCATGGTAGTGGGTCGAGAGAAGAGGACATGGAAAATAAAGGAGTTCAATATTGCTGATACTCCTCTTTCAGGAATATATAATGAGTTGCGGAAAAACATTGATCTGGATAGGTATGTACAAAGAACGTCCGATGGATTTTTAGTAAAGGATGCTGCAATTAATATAAAAACATTGACACCCATCGATAAGCGATTGCTGAGGTTCAGCCTCCATAAGATACAGAAAATATTAGATGCCCCCCCTTAAAGAGACCTCTCAAGAATAGTCTCAATTATAGCATCGATTATCTCTCCTCGACCGACTAAGGCGCTATAGCATCAAGGCTGTACAGCCAAAGACATCCCTGGTATAGAACTGGTGACAGGTGTGGTGTAAGGGGGAGATTGGTTCTGCTCCCTGGTATTGGTCACATGTAAATCAGTATGGATAACAATCGGTTAGACGGGTAAGGTCTTCTGGGGCACACCCAGGGTAAACCACCCCTCTTGAATCCACTCCTTGAGGACGGTGGCGATCTCCCGAGCCTTTGTATAACTAGAGAGGGGGACAGTGGGGACCTCCTTGCCATTAAAGGTGACTTTCCCGCTCTTGAGCTCTTTGTAGTTCACCTCACCATAGTTCTTGGTGGTCCCCTGCGGGTAATCGTTCCCAAAATCGACGATCTGCGTGTAGATCTCCTCGTCTTTGATTGCGGTAAAACGGGCCATCTCCTCATCCAGGATGGGGATGGGGATGCCGATGCCCACGATCAAAGTAGTACCATACCCCTGGATGCTCCCTCCTCTCAACCACTCAGACTTCATCCCCTTCAGGTCGCCCACCGCCGCTATGGTCCCTGCCGGTCTCTTTACTACCCCGTTAGCGCCCCGGGGCACATGGGGATTGTGTTGGGTCCCAGGCCAGGCCACAAACCCTTCCCCTCCACCGAGAAAGATCCTGGTTCCCACTCCGATGGTCCGGTAATAGGGGTCGTTGAGCAGAGGACTTAACTGCCCGGCGCTACAGTAATTGATGTTACCGCCCTGGGGTTTCAGGGTCCCCATGTAGGTGTAGATCATTTTGTCGGAGAGGTTGATAGCACAATTATAATTCTGATAAGCGTTGCGGGGATTAAAGAGAAAGGCGTCTCTGAAGTCACCCAACGTAACTTTCTTTTCTACCCTCCTGTTGGGGTAACAATCGGTCCCGTATCCCTCCACCACCAGCTCGATCTCTTTGCCTGCTACCAGATCATGGATGACATGCCCTCCCCCATACTCGAAGCTCCCCGGATAGACCTTGTTAAGGGGGTCATCCGCTGCGGGTTCTGTGGCACCGATATAGATGTCCACGGCTGCAATGCCCGCATAGGCGGGTACATTGTTCAGCCAAACCCGATGTGCCTTTATCTTCGGAGAGGTGTGACCGAAGTTTAGGAAGGCACCTGAGGAGCACATGGGGGCAAAGGTCCCGGTGGTCACCACATCCACCTCCCTGGCCGCCTTCTCCGCCCCCTTTTCCTCCACAATGCCGATGATCTCCTCGGCTGTCACCACCACGGCCTCTCCCTTACGGATGCGCTCGTTGATCTCATCATAGGTCTTGTGGACCTTCATATCTCCTGCCTAACCTCTCCCGGAGCAAAAAATAGACATCCATCATAAACCCACCCTGCCGATACAGTCAAGGGATAAGGGCTTCAGGACTTTCCCCTCTTGACTTCGTTGCATTCACGATGTAAAAAGGATGTAACATTTTGACTATAATCAGTGGAATTTAAGGTATAGAGGGTGCGTACTGGTGTAATCATAGGGACCTTTTTCATTGTATCAATGCTCCAGTGCCCCGCTCGTGCCGATATTTATCTCTACATCGACAAAAATGGTGTTATGCACTTCAGCAATGTCCCCTCCCATAACCGTTACCGCATCTACTTACGAGAACGATCCAACGCTCCCGTGCAGAGATTTGGGAGTTATAAGCCTGATTCCGACACATTTGACCACCTCATCAGCGAATCCTGTCGGAAGCATGGGATCGATTTCGCTTTGATAAAGGCGATCATCAGGGCCGAATCCGGTTTTGACCCCTACGCCGTCTCGTCAAAGGGTGCGGAGGGCCTCATGCAACTCATGCCCGAGACCTCCGGAAGGCTCAATGTCCTCAATCCCTTCGATCCCATGGAGAATATAGAGGGGGGAGTACGGTATCTGAAATACCTCTTGGAACGCTTTAATCATGATCTGAAGCTTTCCTTGGCTGCCTACAATGCTGGAGAAACCATTGTATCACAGGTAAGGGGGATCCCCAACTACCGTGAGACGAAAAACTATGTAATTGAGGTCTTGAGATATTACAACGAGTATAAAAACAATTCCTCCCAAGACAAACATGAACGGTAAAATGAAGGCCACAAAGGGTAGTTTCTGGCATTTGTCCAATTACCTTACCATCTTTCGCATCGGTGCCATACCCTTTGTCGTCGCCCTCCTCTTCTTCCCCGACAAGGTGACGAGTTTTGCCGCCGCCGTTATCTTCCTGCTGGCCGCCATCAGTGATGGGCTGGACGGATATCTGGCCCGCAAAAGGAATACGGTGAGCAATCTGGGCAAACTCCTCGACCCCCTGGCCGATAAACTCCTGGTCTGCACCGCCCTCATTATGTTGATCCCGCTGGAAAGGGTGAGCGCGTGGATGGTAGCCGTGATCATCGCCAGAGAGATAGCGGTGACCACCCTCAGAGGGGTGGCCGGGGTGCAGGGTGTGGTCATCGCTGCCAGTGGGCTCGGCAAGAGGAAAACCCTCGCACAGCTGTGCGCCACCAATCTCCTCATCCTCCACTATTCATATTTCTCCTTTAACATCCATCTGCTTGGAACAGCGCTGCTCTGGGTCGCCCTTGTCCTGACCATTTGGTCTGGGATCGATTACTTCGCCCGCTTCCTCAAGCAGACCTAGGGCTCAATCGGGGGGGCATGGCGTCCCCTCTCTCCCTCCGCAGAGGCTCTACGTGAGCACAGTAATAGATTAGTGGTTCATTATGGAGAGGGTCGGTGGGCGATCTTGATGTGATCCTCGGCAGCAGCTATAGCGGGATGATGATCTGAGAACAGCTGCCTCAAGGAAGGGGCGGCCACGCTCAATAGATATCATTTTATTGAACTACCTTCCAACATCGCACCCTATGCCCCTCATGTAACCTGCAGACGTCGATCTCCCCCTTTCGGCACCGATCTTCAACGAGAGGGCATCTCCCCTGGAACTTGCAACCTGGAGGTGGGTTAAAAGGGCTCGGGACATCACCTGCCAGTGCCTTCTGCTCATGTCGCGCATCCGGATCAGGGGTGGGTACGGCAGCAAGCAGCGCCCCTGTATAGGGATGGAGGGGATTATCGAAGAGCTCATCCGTAGGTGCATACTCCATAATGTGACCCAGGTACATCACCGCGACCATGTCACTGATGTACCCAACCACCGTAAGGTCATGGGAGATGAAAAGATAGCTCAAACCCAATCTGCCCTGCAGCTCCTTAAGGAGATTGATGATCTGGGACTGTATGGATACGTCAAGGGCCGATACCGGCTCGTCACATATCAGTAATGAAGGTTCAACGCTCAGGGCCCGGGCGATACCGATCCTCTGTCTCTGCCCCCCACTGAACTCATGGGGATAAAAATCGGCTGCGTCAGGCTCTATCCCTACCATCTTCAAGAGCTCGCCCACCTTGGTTTCCCGCTCACCATGTCCCTTCACGCCAAGGGTACGGAGCCCCTCTTCGATGGATTGACCAACGGTCATGCGCGGATTGAGAGATCCAAAGGGGTCCTGGAAGATGATCTGCATCTCCTTCCGCAACGGTTTCATTTCGTCCTGAGAAAGGCTGCTGATATCATGATCCCGATAGATGATCCTTCCTTTATCAGACTCCAAGAGTTTCAGGATGAGTCGCCCGACCGTCGATTTGCCACACCCGCTCTCTCCCACCAGGCCCAGGGTCTTGCCCTGATCGATCTCAAAATCCACCCCATCAACAGCCTTGATCCACCCGGTGACCCTCTGAAAAAACCCCCTTCGCACCGGGAAGTATTTTCTGAGCCCTTCGACCTTCAGTATGGCATTATTAGATGAGTCAATCTTTTTCATGGTGGGAGTTCCCTTGTTCATAGAGCACAGGACAGCGACTCACGTGTCCTCCCCCGTAATCGCACATCTCCGGGAATTGAATCCGACAGGTCTCGATGGCAAAGCTACAGCGGGGATGAAACGGACACCCACTGGGTTTGTGTGCAGGGTCTGGGACTGAGCCCGGGATGCTGTGCAGTGCACCTCCCCGCTTGGCGCGACTCGGGAGTGATGCGAGGAGCCCCCGGGTATAGGGATGGCGAGGGTCATGGAAGATATAGGAGGTATCCCCCTGCTCTAGGATGACTCCTGCGTACATCACATAGATGCGATCGGCAATATTCGCCACCACCCCGAGGTTGTGGGTAATGTAGAGGAGGGACATTTTCCGTTTTCGCGTGAGTTCTCCAAAGAGATGGAGGATCTGCGCCTGGATGGTGACGTCAAGGGCCGTGGTCGGCTCATCGGCGATCACCAGGTCAGGATTGCACGCCAGGGCCATGGCGATCATGACCCGCTGTCTCTGTCCACCACTGAGCTGGTGGGGGTAGTCCTTCAGGCGCTCCTCTGGCGATGGTATCCCCACGTCTTTGAGGAGCTGTAGGCATCGTTGGCGTACAGTCTCTTCATCCACCCTCTCATGGATCATGATGACCTCTCCGATCTGGTCCTCGACGGTAAAGACGGGGTTGAGCGAGGTCATCGGCTCCTGGAAGACCATGGAGATCTGTCTTCCACGGATCTTCCGCATCTCCTCTTCATCCATGGTCAAAAGGTCTTGCCCGTTGAACAAGACCGTGCCGCCCATGATCTTGCCAGGGGGCCTCGGGAGAATCCCTAAGATGGTCAGGGCTGATATGGTCTTCCCGCAGCCCGACTCGCCGACCAGACAGACCGTCTCACCCTCACGCACGTCATAACTCACCCCATCCAGGGCGCGGGCGACCCTGCCGTCGCCGATGAAAGAAACCCTCAAGTCCTGGACCGAGAGCATCAGTACCGCTCCCTGAGCTTGGGGTTGAGGATATCTCTCAGCCCCTCTCCAAAGAGATTAAAGGAGAGGACCACGATCAGGATGGCGAACCCTGGGATAAAGGTCAGCCAGGGGGCATCGAATATAAACCGTTTTCCATCGGAGAGGATGTTCCCCCAGGTGGCGTGAGGCGGGGGAACCCCGAAACCGAGAAAACTCAAACCCGCCTCTACCAAAATAGCCGTGGCGATACCGATAGTGGCTGAGACGAGCACCGGCGCCATGGCATTGGGAACCATGTGTCGAAAGATGATCCGCCAGTCGCTCACGCCGAGGGCGCAGGCAGCCGTCACAAAATCCTGCTCTCGTAGGGAAAGAAATTCGGCACGGACAAAGCGTGCGGCGCCCATCCAGCTGGTCAGTCCGATGACGGCCATAATATTGTAGATGCTGGCCGGAAGGAGCGCCACCACGGTCAGTATCAGAAAAAAGCTGGGAAAGCAGAGCATGATGTCCACAAACCGCATGATCACTGTATCGATGGAGATGGCCCCTGCGAAAAATACCCTCATCCATGGTGGAGAAGGCCCTTTCCCTAATCTCTTCTTCCACCAGAGTGAAAGAAGTATGAATGCACTGCCTATAAGGATGAGAGCTACTCCTGATATGATAGCCCCGGCTACAAACAACCCCCCGCCCACCAGCAAAACGAGGGCTGCAATAATTTGATCGATCCTCACACGGTTCTGACCAAAATAGCCAGATACCCCCCCCATGAATATACCGATGATGACCGATATTCCCACTGCTACGAAGCCAACGGTCAGCGATACCCAGGCCCCCTGCATCATCCGTGCAAAGACATCACGCCCCAGGTCATCGGTGCCACATACGTAGACTCCGAGTTTCGGGATTGCTTCGGGGCGCAGGTCCTCCAGGTTGGGCTTGGAGAGTGGCGGTCGCAGCTTTTCCTCGAGCCGTACCATGGCAGGATCGATGATGGGCCTGGTACCAGAGGTGAGCACGAGTCCTGTCAGGGCGATGAACAAGAAGAGGATAAAGATGACAAGACCTGTAAAGGCGAGCCGGTTGCGCCTGAGGAGCCGCCAGAACTCCTGCCACCGAGACTCCCGTGGGGCACGGGAAGCTTCCATCTCGGTGTTATGAAGAATATTTTTCGTATCTCTCTTCATCAGAGTCGTATCCTCGGATCCACCACCATATAGAGCAGATCGGAGAGAAAGGTGCCGGCCAGCACCAGCACAGCTGAGATGAAATTTAACGTCAGGACTATCGGATAGTCTCGGGCCAGGATGGCCTCGTACACCATCCTCCCGATACCGGGCCACGAAAAGATAGACTCGATGATCACTGAACCCCCTATGAGACCTGGTAAGATGAGGCCGAACATGGTGACGAAGGGCAACAGGGCATTCCTGAGGGCATGCTTGTAATGGATCTGTTCTTGCGGCAGGCCCTTGGCCCTGGCGGTGCGCACATAATCCTGGCTCTCTACCTCCAGCATCTGGCCCCTGACATATCGTGAGAGGATGGCGATGCCACCGGTAGCCCCGAGCACCGACGGAATGAAGAGGTGCCAGATCTTGTCCATGAACCACCGGTACCAGGGCGGCTCTCCGATCCCGAAGGTCTCCATACCGATGACCGGAATATGGAAGGTGTTCACCACAAAGATGATCAGGATATAAGCGAAGAAAAATCCGGGTATGGATATCAGGAGATATGCAAAGAAGGTGGCGCTTCGATCATAATAACCGCCCCTGAAGATGGCCGAGCGGATCCCGATGGGGAAGGAGAGGGTCCAGGTCAGGATGGTGCCCACGATAAAGAGCCAGAGGCTGTTCTTAAACCGCTCCCATATCTTTTCGAGTATAGGTTGATTATCCTTCCAAGAAACAGCCCTT
>CAYQOD010000094.1:0-7399 GCA_964419065.1 uncultured Thermodesulfobacteriota bacterium
TATGTGTATCATAAAATACATATACATGTCAAGAAAAAACTGGGGGTGGGCAAGGGTGGTGAGGTTTTAACGAAGGCGAGCGAGCGCAGTCCTAATGAAGTAGATTCGCGAAAGTAGATATCATGGGTAGTAATAAAAAGGCTTTAATTCTTGATTATAATGAGAACCGCCAGATCCAACGGATTATGAACCTCACAGTATCCAACAAACTATTACTGGCGGTGCACACCGTTTTCATGGTATCATGTAACCACGATGCGTCGCAGGACGGGGCGTCTGTAGGAACTGACTGTGACAGTAAGATGTCTTAATCTCCAATCCTTGTATATATAAAAAATCTAAAAGGGAGGGAAATAATGCATACTGCATGGCGTATCTTCAAGATATTCGGTATCGAAGTCAGGATCGATTCAAGTTGGCTCATTATCTTTGGCCTGATCACCTGGTCCCTGGCCGGGCACTACTTTCCCAGCCAGCATCCTCGATGGCCCCACTGGCAGTATTGGCTCATCGGGATAGCTACCAGCCTGCTGCTCTTCTCCTCGGTCTTGGCCCATGAGTTGGCCCACTCCTTGGTGGCCCGCAAGAGAGGGGAGAAGGTGCGCAGCATCACGCTGTTTCTCTTCGGGGGGGTGGCAGAGATCGCTGAGGAACCGAAGACACCAGCGAGGGAGTTCGTCATCGCCCTCGTCGGACCCCTCTCCAGCCTGGTCATCGCCGTTATCTTTTTCGGCCTCTGGGTTGGCATACGGGGGATCAGCGAACCCATCGCCGCACTGGCTAAATACTTATCGCTCATCAACCTCCTCCTGGCACTCTTCAACATGATCCCCGGCTTTCCTCTGGATGGGGGCAGGGTCCTGCGGGCCATCGTCTGGAAGGCAATAGGGGACCTCAAGCGGGCCACTCGGATCGCCTCTACCACCGGCCAGGGCATCGCCTTTCTCTTTATCTTCTTCGGCATCTGGCAGATCCTGAGGGGATTTTTCTTTAACGGCATCTGGATCGCCTTTATCGGGTGGTTTATCCATAGTGCGGCAGTGCGGGGATATCGTCAGATCCTCGTAAAGGAGATGCTCAAAGATGTACGGGCACAAGACCTGATGGATACCACCTTCGATACGATAGATGGTTCAATCACGGTGCAGGAATTGATGGAGGATTACATCCTCAAGAAGAAAGAGAGGGCCTTTCTCGTGACGGAGGCAGGCAGGTTGGCGGGGATCGTCTGTCTGGATGATGTCAAGGATGTTCCAGCAGAAAAGAGGATGGAGACCACAGTCAGGGAGATCATGACCCCCAGGGATAAATTAGAGGCCGTCTCTCCAGAGGATGACGGCAGCTACGTCCTTGCCAAGCTGGCCAGCGGTAAGATCCATCAGGTCCCGGTGATAGAGGGTGGAAAGATCAAGGGTATCGTCTGTCGCACCGACATCCTGGATTTCCTCCACCTCCGCTCTGATCTCGGGGTATAACGGGTAACCTTCACACTTCGGCGAAGTAGTATTGAGGGATTCCGCTTGAATTGTACCGGATGAAGCCATAATATTATGAAATAGACGGAGTTGCGCCTTTCTCTCCTAGGAGGAGATCTTCTCATGGGGGGCATAGAGCGGAACAACAGGGGCATTAACGCAAGGAGAAGAGAGCACATGAAAGATGAATTCCTGCTCGAACTGAAGGAGCTCCATGTGGCGGTGGGGGAGAAAGAAATCCTCAAGGGGATCAATTTCCGGATCAGGGAGGGAGAGGTCCACGCCATTTTTGGGCCGAACGGTTCAGGCAAGACCACCCTGGTAAACGCTATCATGGGCTTTGCAAACTATGAGATCACAGGGAAGATACTCTTCAGCGGAAAGGACATCACCCATCTGCCGATAGATGAACGGGCGAAGATGGGAATCGGCATGTCCTTCCAGCGGCCTCCGGCGATACGTGGGGTGAAACTCAGACGGTTGATTGAGACCAGCGCCAAGAGGAATGGAGAGCTCTTGGACGAGTACGCCGAACGGTTGAACATGGCGGACTTTCTTGATCGGGAGGTAAACGTCGGTTTCTCCGGAGGAGAGATCAAGCGGGCGGAACTCCTACAGCTGATCCTTCAAGACCCGGATATGATCTTTCTGGACGAGCCCGAGTCGGGGGTGGATCTGGTGAACATCGCGCTCATCGGAGAGTACACGAACCACCTCTTGGGGAGAAAGCGGGAGCCAAACAAGAAAAAGACCATGAAGGAGCTGTACCGAGAGAGAAAGAAAACGGGCATCATTATCACCCACACCGGGCATATCCTCGACTACGTGGATGTGGATGCAGGCCATGTCCTCATGCAAGGCCAGATCGCCTGTGATGCCAATCCTCGTGACATGCTCCATACCATCAGGGAATTCGGGTTCGAGGAGTGCTACCGCTGCTGTCGGGAGAAGGAAAATGACAAAAGATAAGGCGAACCCGACGGGCGATCTGGACCTCAGCATCTATCGGAATGAAGCTACCGAACATCCTCAACTCGATGATTTATCCAAACTCTCTGCTGATGATCAAAAGATCCTCCTGATGACCGGGGTTGACCCCCTGGGGAAGGAGCGGTCAGGGAGCTTCTTTCAGAAGGATCACTCGGTGATCCACTGTCGCACCCATTTTGACGGTGCGGAGATCATGTCCGCTATAGAAGCCCGGAAGAAGTACGATGGCCTCACGGAATACTGGGGAAAGGCGGTACCGAAAGATAAAGACATCTATACGAGGCGGGCTGATGAACATCAGGAACATGGCTACTACATCCGTTCCCTGCCGGGTGCCCAGGTTCACTATCCCTTGCAGGCCTGCCTCTACCTGACCGAGGACAAACTCGCTCAGGATGTCCACAACATCATCATCGCTGAGGAAGGATCGAACCTGAACATCATCACCGGCTGCGCCACCGCGCCGGGTGTCCGTTCAGGGTTGCATGTCGGCATCTCAGAATTTTATGTGAAAAAGGGAGCGATCATATCCTTCACCATGATTCACAACTGGGCAGAGGAGATGGCGGTAAGACCCAGGTCGGCCGTGATCGTGGAAGAGGGCGGGACTTTCATCTCCAACTATATCTGCCTTGTGCCTGCCAGGGACCTGCAGATGTACCCCACCGCAACCCTGAAGGGGAAAGGGGCAGTGGCAACCTTTAGCTCTGTGCTGTTGGCTAGACCCGGCTCCCTCATGGATGTCGGATCCCGCATAATCTTACAGGGAGAAGGGTGCCGGGGGGAAGTCATATCTCGCACCGTCTCCACCGGGGGGACCATCATCGCCAGGGGACACCTGGTGGGGGAGCATCACGGTATCAAGGCACACCTTGAGTGTAAGGGGTTGTTGCTTTCTGACGAGGGCATAATCCATGCAATCCCTGAACTGGAGGGCAAGACGTCAGATCTGGAGATGTCCCATGAGGCGGCCGTGGGAAAGATCGCCCAGGAAGAAGTCGAGTACCTGATGTCCCGCGGGCTCTCGGAGCAGGAGGCAACAGCACTTATCATCAAGGGGTTTCTCTCCCTCGATATCGTCGGACTTCCAGAGGGGCTCAAGAGAGAACTGGAGCGCATGATCGAGGAGACCGATACCGAGGCGATGTAGCAGGGGATATGAAAGTACTGGCCGTCGTCCAGGGGAACTACGGAAAGCGGATGGCCGAAATCTGGAAGGAGTATGGCCCCGAGGATTGGGAAATCGCAACCCTGGAGATCAACTCCTCCCTGCCCGCGATGATGGAAGAGCCTGCGGATTTTCTCCCCGAAGATATCCCTCAAGCAGATCTGGTGGTAAGCCTCGGGGAGCATCCTGGCGTGGCGGAACTGCTGCCCGATATCGTCAAGGCCGTGGGCGCCCAAGCGGTGATCGCCCCGGTGGACAACCGGGCCTGGCTCCCTCCTGGCCTGGCCAAGCAGGTGGAACGGAGCCTTCACAAAATGGGCGTGGCGGTGGTCTTTCCCATCACCTTCTGCGCCCTGCAGGAGGACGACTCTAATCATCCCCTCATCAGGGGGTTTGCCCGCCGCTTCGGCGCTCCAGAGGTAGAGATCGAGGTGGAGGCCGAAAAGGTGAAGGCGGTAAGGGTGATCAGGAGCGCCCCCTGCGGGAGCACATATTTTGTGGCCGAGGGGTTACGGGGGACGAAGGTCATGGATGCGGAGGAGAAGGCCGGGCTCCTCCACCATAATTACCCGTGCCTGGCCACTATGAACGTGGACTGGCAGTTCAACGATACCCTCATGCACAGGGCCGGTTATTTCACCAAGCAGGCGGTGAAGCATGCCTTGAAGAAGTCAGCCGAGAGGTAAGCGCATGGTTGTGCTCGGTTTTATGGGGAGTCCGCGAACGGGAGGCAATACGGACCTCCTGCTCTCGGCCTTTTTGGAGGGTGCTCAGGGGAGGGGAACAGAGGTGCTAAAGATCGATGTCGCCTCAAGGCACATAGCACCCTGTCAGGGGTGCCGCTTCTGCGAGAAGAAGGGGTTCTGCCGCCAGCAGGACGATGATATGGGTGAGATATATCATCTTTTGCGCAGGGCTGATCTCATAGCCCTCGCCACACCCATGTTCTTCTACGGCCCCCCGGCCCAACTGAAAGCCCTCATAGACCGTGCCCAGGCCCTCTGGGCACGGCGGTATATCCTCAAGCTTACCGACCCGAAGGCCCGGTCCCGCACGGGGTTTCTCCTGGCAGTGGGGGCGACCAAGGGCAAGGAGCTCTTCACCGGCACGAGCCTCACCGCCAAGTATTTCTTTGATGCGGTCGGTGCGCGTTTTGAGGGGGTGTTGGGCTTTCGGCAGATGGAGTCACCCGGTGATATCGCCCGTCACCCCACGGCCCTCGAGGACGCACGCAAAAAGGGCGAGGAATTGACCGAAGACCTTTCAAGACGCAAGCGCGTCCTCTTCCTGTGCCGTGAGAACGCCTGCCGCAGTCAGATGGCCGAGGCCTTTCTCCAGTATCACGGAGGAGCGCTCTTCGATGCCCAGAGCGCCGGTGATCAGCCCGCCGAGCAGATCAACCCCTCTGCCGTCGAGGTCATGGCGGAGAAGGGGATTGATCTCGCCTACCGGAGACCACGGGGAATAGATAAGCTCGAAGATGGAAACCACCCCTTCGATCTCGTCGTGCAGATGGGGTGTGAGATGAGCTGCCCCCTGACACCTGCCGGCAGGGTGGAGCAGTGGGATCTGGAGGACCCCGCGGGCAGACCAATCGAGTTCTTCCGCACCATACGGGATGAGATAGAAGGGAGGGTAAAGGATATTATTGAGGGGGAAAAACATACGGAGGGTAAACAATGACGTTCAGAGAACAGGTTCAGGAGGCCGTGGAAAGGATCAACCCGAGGCTGGAGGATCTAGCCGAGGGTCATGTGGAGCTGCTCGACGCAGATGAAGGACGCGGCGCGGTGAAGGTGAAACTCATCGGTGGGAGGCTCTGCTGAGGGGGACCAGAGGTGGCCCTCAGTTTGTGGGCCGAGAAGTTGCTGAGGGAAGAGATCCACCAGATTAAAGAGATAGAGTTCTCTTAAAGAGCGAAGGCCTTCATGCCCAGGAGGATCGATGCCTGAGAAGGGGGACATCGTCAAGATCTTAAAGGCGGCCATCGAGAAGGAGATAGAGGCTTACCAGGCATATCGGGAGGCAGCCCAAAGGGCCAATGATCCTGAGGCCAGATCCCTCTTGGAACAACTGGCCCTGGATGAGGTGGGGCACCGCGAGGTATTGGAGGCGCAGCTCGCCCTGATGGCGGAGGCAGAGGGGATACCCCTTCCAGCGGGCAAACCCCTCAAAAAACCTCACGGGAGAGAGGAGGCCGCGTTCGACATGGTGTTAGAAACCTGCAAGCTGGAGTTGGAAGGGGTCAAGAGGGCCGCCAAGGTGCTGGCTGAGACCAAGCAGGAGATCGAGAATCTCCAGCGTTCCAAGGATGATTTTTATTCCATGGTAACCCATGACCTGCGTTCCCCCTTGATCTCCCTGGTGACCTTCTCCAAAAAGCTCCTCACATCCCTCCAAGGAAAAATCCCGGAGAAAGACTACCAAAAGCTCCAGTGGATCTGGAGTGAGGCAAAGGGACTCGAGGAATTGGTGAATAACTTCCTGGACCTTGCTCGCCTCACATCAGATAGGTACGTATTGAGCCGACAAACCCTGGACCCACACGCCGTGGCCAGAGGGGTAATAGAGACCTTAGACCCGCAGGCCAAGGAGAGAGGACAGCGCTTTGAGGTAAAGATGCACGGAGTCCCCTGGTTAGAGGCGGATGAATGGGCGATCAAGAGACTCATGATGAACCTTTTAGGCAATGCCGTGCGCCACGGCAGGACCGGAGGGATCATCGAGGTCGGGGGGGAAGGGGAGGATGAAATGGTCCGCCTCTGGGTGCGGGACGATGGCCCGGGGATCTCTGAAAAAGACCTTCCCCATATCTTTGACAAATTTTACACAAACACAAGGGGACACAGGGGGAGTGGTCTGGGTTTAGCCATTGCCCGCGAGATCGTGGAGACCCATGGGGGGCGCATCTGGGTCGAGACTAAAGAGGGTGAGGGATGTACATTCTATTTCACCCTGCCTAGGGTAAAAGGCGAAAGGGAGGTTAATCCCCCATGACGTACTGCCACCCACGAATGGGGAATCCCTCTATAGATTAAGATTTTCCTTGTCCTCAGGTTGACTCTTCGATAGTATTTTGGAGAAACTTTTTAGATCCCTTTTTCTCTGGAGAGAGGCCCTGCTTTTTCCCCTCTCCCCTCTGGGGAGAGGGTCAGGGTGAGGGGGAATGAAACGCAACAATATTGACAAATGCAGAATTTTACGACGGAACCAGACAGATGCAGAGAAGAAACTCTGGGCCGTATTGCGCGATCGACGACTAGCTGGAGTGAAATTCCGAAGGCAATTTCCTGTTGGGAGATACTGGATTTCTATGCGCCTGAGTATGGAGTCGGTATTGAAGCAGATGGTGGACGACACTACGGCGGTAAAGACAAACAGCGGGGCGAGATTAGGGCAAGAAAGTTGAACAAACGCGGTGTAGAGATAGCGAGGTGATCCGTCAAGAGGCTCAATGAGAAAAGGTGTGCTATGTTCGGTCATAGAAACTTGTATACAAATACCAAGTCGCATGAGCTCAATCACCATCATGATGCCCATGTCCATACTCATGGTGTCATAGACCCATCTATTTTTAGCACTCAACGGGGCATTGGGGCCATCAAATGGTCGTTTTTGGGACTATCTGCTACCGCACTCTTCCAGATTGTTATCGTTTTCCTCTCAGGAAGCGTGGCGCTCCTTGCTGATACGATCCACAACCTCGGTGATGCTGCTACTGCTATTCCACTATGGATTGCTTTTATGCTTGCGCGATGGAAACCTA
>CAYQOD010000095.1:0-7341 GCA_964419065.1 uncultured Thermodesulfobacteriota bacterium
GGCGATCAGGAGCGATGCCCTGCGCGATAAAGTAGTTCATGACCGCCGTGATTCCCTCCTGCCAAGGAAGAAGGACTGGGAGGACTTTGTCGCCATGGGCAAGTGGTTTGTAGACCAGGGCCCTCCTCCTAAGTTCGACCACTGGACCTACTGGGAGAAATTCGATTTCTTGGCTGTCTTCTGGGGGATGGCCGCCATCGGGCTATCCGGCATCATGATGTGGTGGCCGCATATCACCACCAAGTTCTTGCCCGGGTGGGTAATAAACATCGCCCGCATCGTCCACTCCGAAGAGGCCTTGCTGGCCGTTGGCTTCATCTTCACCGTCCACTTCTTTAACACCCACTTCGTCCCCACCAAGTGGCCGATGAACTACTCCATTTTCACCGGCAGGATCTACAAATGGGAGTTCCTCGAGGACAGACCCATCGAGTACGAAAGGCTGAAAAAGACGAGGGAGTTGGAGAAGTTAAAGACAGGCTTTCCTAACATCCTGGCCAACTTCTTCTCAGGTGTCATAGGTCTGAGTGCCCTGGTCATCGGATTGCTCACCGTGATCCTGATCATCTGGGCCCTCATCGGGTGAGTTGGATGCCTGTCCAATCATAAAGAAGGGGGAGGTTACAGCCCCTTAAGGATCGAATCTGACATCTCTTGGGTTTTGAGCGAATAGTATGATAATTCTAGCCCGAGGGGATTGATCGGTGCCATATCGGAAACTGAGTGTCAAGCTCATCTTTTGGGTGGGGGTCATCACGCTCATGGTGATAGGGGTCTTCGCCTCTGTCAACTTAAACACCCAGCGGAGGCACCTACTCGATGAGGCCATCCTGGGGGCCAAACAGTTGAGCGGTACCCTGACGAGGGGCCTCAGGTTTGACATGCTGCACAACTATCGAGAGGCCCTCTACAACTCCATCGAAACCATTGGGACACAGGAGGGGATAGAAAAGATCAGAATATTTAACAAAGAGGGGATGATCATGTTCTCCTCTGACAAGGAGGAGATGGGGCAGATGGTGGACAAAAAGGCCGAGGCCTGCTACGCGTGCCACGTCGTCGATAAACCCTTGGAGAGACTGGATATCCCTAAGAGGAGCAGGATCTTCAGGGCTGAGAGATACCGGGTCATGGGGATGATAAACCCCATCTACAATGAGCCCGATTGCTATAATGCCGGGTGTCATTATCACCCCCCTGATCAAAAGGTCTTGGGGGTGCTCGACGTCTCCCTCTCTCTGGCTGCTACCGACAAGAGAATAGGGGAGATCAAAGGCAAGACCATATTGTTTGCTGCCATCACCATCCTGACGGTCTCAGCTATCATCGGGCTATTCATTCAGCGGGCGGTTTATCGGCCAGTCAAAGAGTTGGCCGAAGGGACGACCAAGGTGGCGGCAGGGGATTTTGACTACACCATCCCCTCCCGATCCGAGGACGAGATCGGACAACTGGCCGAATCCTTCAACAAGATGACCCAAAGGCTAAAAAAGGCCGATAGTAAGATAAAGGCCCTCATCAAAAACCTAGAGAAAAAGGTGGAGGAGAGGACCGCCGAGTTGAAGGCGGCTCAATATCAACTCTTGCAGTCGGAGAAGCTGGCATCCATCGGGAAGCTGTCCGCCACCATCGCCCATGAGATAAACAACCCCCTGAACGGTATCCTGACCTATACCAAGCTGATTGAGAGAAAGCTGGCTGAGGGCGCCCTCAAGGAGGATGAAATTCCTCAGTTCCGCTCCTACCTGGCGATCATGGAGAGGGAGACGGAGAGATGCAGCAGCATCGTGAGAAACCTCCTTGACTTTGCCCGACAGAGGGAGCCCTCCTTGAAGCCCGATGTGGATATCAATGAGATGATGGAGGAGGCCCTCTCACTCTTGGCCAATCAGATAGCCCTCCAAGAGATTAAACTGGTGAAGAGGTTTGGTCAGATCCCTCCCATTATGGCCGACCCGATGCAGTTGAGACAGGCCTTTTTTAATGTCATCCTCAACTCCTGTGAGGCTGTGCAAAACGGTGGTTTAATAACTATCACCACCGCCTCTTCTAAAAAGAGGAAAATGGTGAAGGTAGACATTGCGGACAATGGGATGGGGATCGCGGAAGAGGAACTTCCTAAGATCTTCGATCCCTTCTACACCTCCAAGGAGAAGGGGACAGGGTTGGGGTTATCGGTGGTCTATGGAATCATCAACTCCCACCAGGGCACCATCGAGGTGAAGAGCAGGGTGCAAAAAGGGACCACCGTCACCATCAGGTTGCCAACGGAGATCACGGTAACCGAAGCGAATACCTCCTCACCCCCCTAAAGGGGATAAACTATTATATGCCCTGTCTACTAAGGGGAGGATCATAGCTCCTTCAGAACCTTTACCCCCCTCTCCAAGACATCCATGGGCGCCGCAAAGGAAATACGGAAGTGGCTATGGCGCTGAGAGAAGACCCTTCCGGGGACGATAAAGACCCCTCTGCCGATGGCCCTCTCCGCCACTGTGCCTCCATCTCCATCTTCAGCCTCGGGGAAGATAAAGAAGGCCCCTTGCGGCTTCTCAATTCGATACCGCTTTCGTAAGGCCTCATAGACAAAGTCTCGCTTATCCCTGTATCGATTTATAGTCTCCCCCATGTCATAGTCGAGGGCCTTCAAGGCCGCCTTTTGAGCGAAGGAGGGCGGACAAGTAAGGACGTGCTGCTGAAGGGTGATCATCTGCTGGATAATCTCATCGGGACCGGCGGCGTATCCCAAGCGCCACCCGGTCATCCCCCAGGTCTTGGAAAACCCACCGAGGGTGATGGTTTTCTCATAGACCTGACCCATACAGGGGGCCGCCGGTGCATCGTAGACGAAACGCTCATAGATGTCATCGGATATCACCAGCAAACCTCGCTCCCTGGCGATGCGTGCCACCATCTCTAACTCCTCACGAGAGTATACCGTCCCGCTGGGGTTGGCCGGACTGTTGATAATGATCAGTTTTGTCCGCGGTGAGAGGACCTCACGGATCGTGTCCTCGCGCAGTCGAAAGTCCGGGTACGTATCGATATAGCGGGGCACCCCACCCATCAGCAGGACCTGATATTCGTACATAACGAAATAAGGATCGGGGATCAGTACCTCATCGCCAGGGTCAATGAGGGTTAGACAGCACAACAGAAGCCCTCCGGTAACACCGGCGGTGATTATGACATCTTCAAACGTGACCCCCTTCCCCTCGAGATATTCCCCCACCTTCTTCCTCAATTCGGGGATCCCCTGGGTCGGGGTATATTTGTTAAATCCCCGCTCTATCCAAAGGATACCCTCTCTCTTGATCTCCTCGGGGATATCAAAATCCGGCTCTCCCAAGCTCAGATTGACGGGGTCCTCCATCTGCCTTGTCATGTCAAAGATCCGTCGCACCCCTGAGGGTTTTATCCGCTTCAACCTCTCGGCGATCATCGAGCACCTCCTAAAAAAAGGGCCATGGGATCTGGACCTCCCATGGCCCCTGTCTCTGCGATAGTTAGTGAAGGTCACGATGGATGCGCATGGCAGCCCCTCTTACTATTGTGCCACCAGCGCCACCACCATATAATTACACGGTATCGGTTTATGCCCATGATTACTAACCCGGATTCGTCTCTACCATAGAACACCCGTGCTGTCAATGAGGACCTCGTCTAGGAACGCGTCTTCTCAGGTTCAACTGCTTCCTTCTCATAACCCACAATCATGGCCTTGAAATGGGCGAAGAAGGTGTGACCCAAGGTAGCAAGGTAGAGGTGGACCACCAGAAACGAGATAAATATATAGGCCAAGATGATATGGAGGGCGTCAATGACCCTCACACCACCCAGTGCCTCAAGAATGGGATGAAATCTCTCCAAGTCCCAGAGTAAAACCCCCGTTACTATCTGCAGGGGGAGCAGGACAAACATGATGCCGAAGTAGGTGGTCTTCTGGAGTGCGTTGAACTTGGCTTTTGGTGTGGGCTCAAAGGGGGGTGGATCACCGAAGAAGATGCGGGCGAAGTAGTAATTTGCCTGCGTGGGGACTCCAACAGTAAAATCCCCTCGGGTGGGGATATACTGCTTGATCAACTCCCACTTTATGAGATAGAAACCAAACCAGAGCAGGTAATCAAACAAGACAATGAAGCCGAAGATGTTATGGATCTTCACCGCGCTTCTGAGAGTTCCAAACCACGCAACCAAATCGGGAAACCGCAACTGTATCCCTGTAAGCACTAAGAGGACAATGGCAATCCCGTGCACCCAGTGCCAAATCCGTATCGCCAGCGGGTGCAACAACTCCCTCTTATGCTTCTTGGCCATAGTCTCCCTCCTCCTCACCTATGCCTTTTGCCGTCTCCGCTTCCTCATCCCCCTGGTCACTATCCTGAGCATCCCGTGCAGACCTACAAAACTCAGACCTGCTAAGAGAAAGAGGATACCTATAACATCCAGCCACTTATAACCGATCTTCCTCACCACATAGATGAGGTCCGCTATATCCCTCTTGGATATTCGGCCCTCCCCCAACAGGTAGAAATCGCTGGTCACTGGAATGGCATGAATTCCCACCAGGATGCTCTTGTCCAAAGGGAGCGTCCGTATCCCACCCCCTGGTGGTTCAGGTATCTCCATGATCAGTTTAGCATAGAATTCCGCCCGTGAGGAATGGCAGAGAGAACAATCCTTTGCCTTGGTACCTTTATCGGTATAGTTATGGGATGGCTTCATGACCAATACCCTCACCCCGAACTCTATCTTCTCCCCTTGACTCCGTTGCTGCATCGACCTGAGGAAGAAAAGGACCTCTCTGTTCTCTAAAAAACCATTGCCGTCTCCATCGAGCAGTTTTACGAGATCGGGTTTTTCCATGCCCAAGAGCGTGGCGATCTCACCATATTCGAGTCGTTTCACCACCCCCTTCCTGTCCACCATCTGGAGGTAAAAGACGATCCCCTTCTCTGCCTGGGGGGCATGACACATAGCACATTCCAAGTATTTAAAGTGGGTCTCTTTCTGCGGCAGCCAGTCGTGACCCCTCTCTTGATCATGACACTTGGTGCAGATGGCCTTCCTCTGCTCGACATCCAAATCCCTGAAGGTGACGCTGGAATGGGGGTCATGACAACCAAAACAGATCTCCTCGCTTACTTTGTAATGTAGGCTATCCCTGTATTCAGCCATCACCGTTTCATGACATCTCTCACAAACAGGGGTCTCCATCTGCTTAACCCTGAATTCCTCCCCTTCACGCAGGATGGTCAAATCGGCATGGCAGTCTATGCACTCCACACCGCTCTGACCGTGGACCGTTGTGAAGTAGTAGTCCTTGGAAGGGATGGGGGGGATCTTCCCGATGATGGCCTTGTCCATCTTGATGGTACGCCACTCTCCCCTCTGCTCAGGGATCCGGAGCATAACCTCAGAGTAGAAAGGGGCCCCTGAGAAGTGGCACATAGTGCAGTCCTTGATACGCTCAACCTCATCAGTATAATTATGATATGGCCGCAATACGAGGACCTCCTCCTCGATCCGCGGAGATCGTATCCCCCCCTCCTTCAGCTTGGCGATAAACCTGTTGATCTCATGCACCTCCACGAGACCGTTCCCATTGCGGTCGATGGCCTTCGCCACATCACCCTCATACCCACGGGTGAAGTCCTCTAGCTCTTGATAGGAAAGGGTAATCCTCTTCCCATCCTCCCTCTCTGCCGTGAGATGGAAGAAGAGGCCTGTTTCGGCCCTGGGGGCGTGGCAGACAGTGCACTCGAGGTACCGGAAATGGAGCTCTCGCTGAGGCAACCACCTGTGCCCATCCTTCTCATGGCACTGCAAGCAGATCTCCATCCTCTCCTTTCGGGAGAGCCTCTTAAAGGAGGTAGTGGTATGGGGGTTATGGCACTCAAAACAGAACCTTTTGCTGACCTTAGCGTGTTTGCTCTTTTCATACTGTCTTACCATTTCTTTATGACATCGGGCGCACTCCACCATCCCCATCCTCTGGGGGTGGGGGATGTCTCGAACCTCGTGGTGGCAATCCACGCACTTCAAACCCCTGTGGACCGAGGCCCGGAACCCTTTATAGTCCACGTAGAGGGTAAGCTCTCCCTTTCTAACCTCTCTTTTCCTTGGGGTCGGGACTACCATCTCGAGTCTCTCTTCTTCGCCCATCTCGAGGATATCCCGACTTCCATGGCATTCGAGACATTCCTCATTTTCTATGGAAAGGGAAACACCTGTCCACGAGAAGAGTAAAAAGGATGCCAATAGAAAAAAGGGGGGAATAAAATGGTGAGCACGTTTTAATACTCTCATCACTCTACCCACCACATGCACCATGTTTCCTCCCCCCTGTTATTAAGGGGAGCATAAAACAATTTGCTTCTTTTTATGGTTTTCTCTCAGCATTTATTCTGAACTGACGTAAAATCCCCCTTTTACAACGGGGGGAATTTTTCCACCCTTCAGATCTCCCCTTTCTATTCTAAAGGGGGAAGGAAACTATTACGCCCTGCGTAATATGCCATGAACCATCTTCTTTCAACTCGTGCTCTCCGTAACATAATCGTCTCCTCATTGTCAAGACAAACTTTTAGGGCCTCGGAGCCGAGGGCCCAGTCACCCTTAGAAAAAAATTCTTATCGGGGTCAAAGACCTTGAGGTTGAAGTAATTTTCATGATATCAATGGGGTGAATGTGATATTCTCAGTGCAATGAAAAAAGATAAAGTCAAATATTTGTATATCCTCCTCATCGGAGAGGTGGAAAAACTAATAAACCTCAGGGAACTGGAAGTACATATCAAGAAAGACTTCGGGTTTCCCATCAAGACTTTAAACAGCACGATAAACCCGGAGGATTACTATGACCCGGAACGCCAACAGTATCACTCCACCAAGATATTAAGGGAGATGCTGGATGGCCTACCTCATGATACCTCGAAGATGATCGGCATTATTCCCGTCGATCTCTTCATACCGATCTTGACCTTCGTCTTTGGCGAGGCTCAATTGGGGGGGGAAGTAGGGATAGTCTCCCTTGCCCGGTTGCGGCAAGAGTTTTATGGCCTGCCTCCCAACCAGGCCCTCCTGCAGAGGAGGCTGATCAAGGAGATAAAACATGAGTTGGGGCATACCTTTGGTCTCGTCCACTGTTCCCTCAGGGAATGCGTAATGTCCGTGGCCAATAATATCGCCGATGTAGATTCCAAAGGCATCTTTTTCTGTGAGGGCTGTAAAGAGTTGTTGCGTCGTAACCGAAGGGATGTTGAGAGGGCACAACGGTAAGAGTTGAATATTACTACTATCTGTTTAATTGTTAAACACAAAAATTTCCTTTAAAAACAAG
>CAYQOD010000096.1:0-7327 GCA_964419065.1 uncultured Thermodesulfobacteriota bacterium
ATGCATCAGGTGTGGTGTGGTCATCTCTAAATTTTTAAAATATCAAGAAGAGATCAAGGCCTTTGGGGATAAAAGGGAGACCCAAGGCTTTATCGGTACCTCTCTGGAGGAAGAGAAGGGATCTACACCATGGGAAGATATGGCCAACCTCGGGTTTATCACCGCCTTTTTCAGGACCATGAAGGAGGTCCTCTTTTCACCCAGCCGCTTCTTCCGAAAGATGTCGGTGGACAAAGGGATTCAGACCCCCCTCTTCTATGGAATAATTACTGGCTTCTTGGGTGGGCTCTCCGCCTTATTGTGGCAATATGCTTTGCAAGCTATTGCGAAAGGGGTGACCCTCTTTTACAGCTCTTTCATCGTCGGTTATGCCCTTGTTCTTCCCTTTCTGATCGCCATCGGTCTCTTTATAATCAGCGGAATCTTCCATGTCTGCCTCATGATAGTGGGCGGGAGCAAAAGGGGGTTTGAGGCCACCTTTAGGGTGGTGGCCTATACCAACAGCACTCAAATTTTCATTATCCTCCCTTTTTTAGGAGGGCTTATTGCCGGTATCTATAACCTTGTTCTGTGGATTATCGGATTTAGGGAAAGTCATCGTACCACCACGGGGAGGGCATTTATCGCCGTCTTCCTCCCCATGGTCATTGTCACGATCTTCATCGTCATATTAATTGCTGCAGTGCTTATCCCTCTCATTGCCTCACTCCCCCAGTTGATGCAGCAACAACCCCCTCCCTTTTGACGGTCATCTCTTAAGCTTCGCTTCAGTCTTTCAGGATATCCGGTAGGATATCGAGGAAAAATTGTTTATCGATCTCCCATACTCCCCGCATTAACCCTTTGATCTTGCCCCATGGGGCCTTGGGGTCCCTTGTCTCCTGGGTTAAACGCTGCACGAGGGCTTCTCTCCCCTTTGCCTTCAATAGATCCTCCATGGTCCTCTGGACCTTCCGCATCTCCACATGGGGGTCCTTTATCTGCCTCTCCAACTGCTGGAGGAGTTCCTCGACCTTTCCTTCCTCACTGCGGATCTGGATCCCCTCCATGACCTCCTCGAGGGTGGCCTGTACCCTCTCCAGTTCTCTCTTGTCCTTTTCCAACTCCTGGAGAAGCTGATCGATATCATCTTCCACTTCTTTCTCAACCACCTCAGCCGGCACCTCCGGAGCCACTTCCTCCGGGGCCACCTCCTCAGTCAGGGGGGAAATCTCCCGCTGTAACCGCTTCTTGCTGACTGACCTGATGAACTCTGCTTCACCGACCCCTGCCTCCTCCTCACCCAAGAGGTAGGCCAGCTTCGTTGCCTCTTCGAAGATGGTCCGGGCCCTCTCTAAATCCCCCTTAAAAACGACCCTCTCTTTCTCCGCTATATCGTATTCCTCCCCCCACATCCGATCCTCTCTTCGTCGAAAGCTCAGCTCTTCAAACTGCCTGAGAATGGGAGAGCCCGCGCCATAGAGCCTCTTCAGGGTAACCATCGTCTCTTTCCGCCATGCCTTAAATTTGGGGTGTTGATGATCGATCCTCTCGTGCTTCAGGTCCTCGATCTCATCCCTCAATTTCACCAGCCTCTGACGATCTTCTTCCTTGACCATGCTCAATGCTTGAAGGCCCTTTGGCCAGTAAAAACCATGGTGACCTGAGGATCGGCCCCGTTACAGGTCTCAATGGACTCAAAGTCCCGCTCCGACCCCCCGGGTTGAACGATCCCCGTTATCCCCTCCTTGATTCCTACATCTACTCCGTCCCTGAAGGGGAAGAAGGCGTCGGAGACCATGATGGCCCCCTTGATCCCTCCCTTCTCCTCCTTCACCTGATGGTCGATTTCATCTTTCTGTGCAGGGTCCCACTTCCCCTCTTCGATCTCCCGTTCCAATTGCTTGCACGGGATCCCATATCTCCGGAAACAGAGGGCATCGGCATACTTGGTATAGGCCTTGAAGACAGCGATCTCCGCCACCCCTACACGGTCCTGCTCACCCGTCCCGATACCCACGGTAACCCCATCCTTCACATAAATCACGGAATTGGAGGTTATCCCCTGTTCCACAGCCCAACCGAAAATCATATCTTTGTACTCTTCATCGGTGGGAAGTCTCTCTATACGACACTCCTTGCCCTGATAGAAAGCAACAGCGGGCTTTAGATCCTCCTTGGAGGATACTACATTAACGGGGGACTGCTGTACGATAATCCCCCCATCGATAAGGGATTTAAAGTCGACAAATCTGACGTTCCGATACCGCTGAAGTCCCTCAATTCTTCCTATTTTGATAATCCTGAGGTTTTTCCGTTTCCGTAAGATATCCAGCGTCCCCTCTTCGTAATCAGGGGCTGCTACTACTTCCAGATAGTTCTGGTTCATCAACTCAGCGGTGGTCTTGTCCACTGGCCGATTGAAGGCAACGCATCCACCGAAGGCGGCAATCCTGTCGGCCATATTGGCCCTGTCATAGGCCTCGGCCACGGTCCCCCCATAGGCGACTCCACAGGGGTTGTTGTGTTTCATGATACTGGCTGCAGGTCTTTCGCTCAGGAACTTTAGGATATTCAGGGCGTTGTCGACATCGGTCAGGTTGGTCTTGCCCGGGTGTTTGCCTACCTGTAGCATATCACTTTCGGTGATGGCACTTACTAAACCGTTGCCCGGTTCGATGAACTGACAATCGCCGAGGGCCAAATTACCGTTGACTAGTTCATAGAGAGCTGCTTCCTGACCGGGGTTCTCACCATACCTGAGTCCTTTCTCAATGAGTTCACCTGTGCGCTCATCGGGGATCTTCCACGCACGTTTCCGATAGACGAGGGACTGATCACCGAACGCTATGACCAATTGCTCGGGAAACTGATCGTCCATAATAGTCCGATATGCCTTCTTATAGTCCTCCATGTGTCTTCCTCCGCAACTCTTCTTCGACTACGTTTGCCAGACTGAACTCATCGAGTCCCTGGATCCTGAATAGATCCTCGGATTCTCCTGAGGTACCGTACGAGGTAACCCCCATCTTCCGGAGGTGTACCCCCCAGCCCTCCTCAGACAAGACGTTCCCCACCCTGTTCCCCAATCCGGTATCGATATGATGATCCTCATAGGTGACGATCAGGCCAGTCCGGACAGCATCGCGTAGCATCTCCCTGTCCGGATCCAGCGGACAGGAGAGGTTGATCACCCGTACGTGGAATCCCTTCTCTCGCAAAAGTTCCCATGCCTTTACTGCCCTGTGTAGCATCCCCCCCATGGTAATGATCGCCCCCATATCCCCTGTTCTAATGAGGTCACCCTTGCCATATTCGAACCGATACCCACCACCAAAAAAGGGGGTGCCATCCTCCCTGGCGATCACTGGTTCCTTTTCCCTCCCCATAGTCACCAAAAAGTTCCCCCAGCGGTTCACGATATAACGGATCACTCGATCGATCTGGTTGGGGTCGGCAGGAACAATCACCTTGAATCCAAAGAGGTTGCTCATTACCCCAAGGTAGTCAATACAGTGATGGGTCTTCCCATCAGGACCTACATCGAGCCCGGTATGGGTGCAGATGAGTTTCAGATTGGTGCCGTTGATATCATTGAGGCGATGTTGGTTGAAGGTCTCATCCACACCGAAGACCCCGAAGTCAGCGAAAAAGGCCGGAATCCCCATTTTGGAGAGGGCCCCCGCAATAGTAGCGGTGTTATGTTCCTGAACGCCTCCCTCAAAAAAATAGTCAGGGAAGAGCTTCCCGAACTCCTCCAGCTGGACCGATGAAGCGAGATCGCAGTCCAGGGCGACAATAGGAGTACCATTTTTTTGAGAGGCACTTCTCTGCACCAGGTCTATGATCGTTTTTCCAAAGGCCTTTCGGTTCCCCACCTTCTCCCCTGCTTCATACGTCAGGGGATCACCCTGATCAATCTCCAAGGGTGGGGTGGAACGCTGAGGCCGCCAATCTATGAACATTCCCTCTTGGCGCGCTATCCTATATCGCTCCAGATCATCCTCCACCCCCAGTTCGGCAACGGCTGCCTTATACTCCTCTGCGTTTAAGGCCCGACCATGGAACTCCCGCTGGCCCTCCATGAAGCTCACACCTTTACCCATCACGGTGTGGGCGATGATGGCCGTAGGGGTATCTATATCGAATAGGGCCTTCCTCACCCCCTGATAGATCTCCTGGAAATCGTGTCCGTCGACCTCGATGGCCTCCCACCCATCGGCCCGATAATTCGCCTTGATGTCCTGCGGCATCACCTCATTGATGGCCCCGCTGATCTGGAGGCCATTATAGTCAACGACGACGGTTAGATCTCTCAGGTCGTATTTGCGGGCAAACCTCCTGGCCTCACCCACCTGTCCCTTGGCCTGCTCTCCATCGCTCATCAGGACAAACGTATGGTAGTTCAACTGCAGGAGGCGGGAGGCCAGGACCATACCGCAACCGGCAGACAGCCCCTGTCCCAAGTTCCCCGTGTTCCACTCGACCCCTGGAACCATACTGTCCACATGTCCCTCAAAGATGCTGCCCGCCTGGCGGAAGGTGCTGATGGCTGCATCGATGTTGAAAAACCCCACCCTACCCAGGGCGGCATAGACCCCGGGCGAGGTGTGCCCGTGGCTGACGACGATACGATCCCGTGATGAAGAAAAGGGATCGGCGGTGCGAAGATTGGCCTTGGCGTAGATGAGGAGAAAGAGATCTATGGATGACAGAGAACCGCCAGGATGTCCTGATCCTGCCAAGGTGGTCATCTTGAGGATATCCCCCCTGGCGAGGACTGCCAGGCGTTCTAGTTCCCTGATCTCTTCAACGTTCAGCCTCTCTTTTTCAAAACCCCTCTCGATCATCGCTCTATCCCATGCAAGCTCCAGAGCATCAGCAGGAGATGTATACCACCCTCTCGGTCTTCTCCTCCGCCCTTGAGGAACCCAAAGATCACCCTGATCCTTCTATTGAATTGGCCTAAAGATACCATGATATGAGGAGAAGCTCAAGGGTATTCTAATCTTACGAGAGGGAAGAGGTCGGAACATGTCCTGAATCTTCATGCTGAGGGACTTCAGCACCGGCAGGAGGCCAAGAATCGGGCGACCTCCCCTGGCTCCATAGTATTGATGACATCGTGCGGCTCCAGCCATCCCTTCCTGGCGATCCCCACCCCTCGCAAAAGGTCCTTCAACCCCTCCACCTTATGGGCATCGGGATTGATGCTGACCTTAACGTCCCTATCCTTGGCATATTTCAGCCAACGCCAATCGAGGTCAAGGCGATGAGGGTTAGCGTTGAGTTCTAATACGACGCCCAACTGGGAAGCCTCCTCAATTACCATTTTTATATTCAGGGGATAGGGTTCCCGGGCCAGCAGCAATCTGCCTGTGGGGTGTCCCAGCATCGTCAGATGGGGATTTTCCATGGCCCGGATAACCCTGCGGGTCATCTCCTCCTCTCCCATCCCGAAATGTGAGTGAATCGCCCCGATGACGAAATCAAAGCTGGCCAGGATTTCATCGCTATAGTCCAGACGGCCATCAGGGAGGATTTCCACCTCGATCCCTTTAAGAATGCGAAAGCCCGCAAGTCCTCGGTTTATCTCCTCTATCTCCTCATGCTGCCTGGTGAGATCCTCGTCGGTGAGACCCCCGGCATAGTGGGCCGAACGACTATGATCAGCAATCCCCAGGTAACGGATCCCAATCCTTTGGGCCTCCTCTACAAACCTGGAGATGGTATGGGTACCATCACTGTATGTCGTATGAACATGAAATGTCCCCTTGATATCCGCCTCATTCACCAAGAGGGGAACCCTCCCCAGGGCCGCCGCCTCTATCTCCCCCCTCCCCTCTCGGAGCTCCGGAGGGATGAAGGTCAACCCCAGGGAATGGTAGATATCCTCTTCTCCTTGACACGGTATGGATCTCTCCCCCTCGAACAGCCCGTATTCGTTGATCTTCATACCCATCCCCTTGGCCCTAGTCCGTAGGGCGACGTTGTGCTCTTTGCTCCCTGTGAGGTGGTGGAGGGCGAAGGGGAACTCCCCCGGAGAGACCATTCGGATATCGGCGGCGATGCCGTAAGGGAGACAAATCCGCGTTTCTGTCTCCCCCTGCGCGAGGATCTCTTCGACCTGGGGCAGAGAGGGGAGCTTCTCTCCAACTGCCTTTCCGTTTTGGGCAGTGATGACCAGATCGATGTCCTTTATGACCTCTTTCTTTCTCCTCATACTGCCGGCAAGATGTGCTTGCAAGACACCCTCCACGCCCGCTACTGAGCGGGTGAAATCCTCCGCCAGGGATATCACATCACCATAGAGGAACATCCCCGCATACCTCTTGAGGGCCTCGATCCCCTGTAAAATCTTCTCTTGGGTCTTGGCCCCAAAACCGGGGAGACCCACCAGGCGGTTCTCTTGACAGGCGTATTCTAGTTCCCCTACGGTAGTGATCCCCAATTGCTCACAGAGGACCCTGACCTTCTTAGGACCGAGGTTAGGTATACGGACCATCTCCCTGAGGCCTGCCGGAATGGATTTCTTCAGGTCTTCATAATAGGGGAGGCTGCCCGTGGTGACCAATTGGGTGATCTTTTTATTCAGGGCCTCCCCTATCCCCCGTACCTCCCTCAGCTCTCCCCTCCTCACCAGCTCTTCCAAATTATCCTCTAAGGCCTCAACGGACCGTGCAGCGTTATAGTAGGCCCTCGCCTTGAAAGGGTTCTCCCCCTTTAGTTCCAGCAGGAGTCCGATTTCCTCCAGGATGACGCTTATCTCCTCTTTTTTCAAGGAAACACTCTCATCTGATGATTTGATATGTAAGTGAGTTAAGGGCGAATGACCAGAAATAAAATTATAGCTCGTTACAGGATGGACTGCAAGAAGGTCCCACCCTTATCCCAGGAGGGTGATCAAGAAGACCCTTCTGATCATCATCCCCGCCCTGGCGAGACGAATTGGCCATCTCCTCTTCGAATAGATCCTCAATGTGGGCCCCTGAGAGGACAGGGGTGCAGAAGGCAGAGAGGATGGAAAAGGGGGCTCACCAGCCCCCTTTCATACCATTGAGGTCGGAGTAAGATCGTTTGATTGAGGTATCGGTGTTAGCCCACCGCAAGGCAGAGAGAAATAATAGGGAGGGCTAAAAACCCTCACTTTTCCTTCCCGCCGATGAACTTCTTGAGAAAGGGCTCAAAGAGGTCGATGGGAACAGGGAAGAGGGTGGTCGAGTTGTTCTCCGCCGCCACCTCTCGCAGGGTCTGCAGGAATCGCAGCTGCAGGGCTACGGGATACTTCTGGATGATAGCAGCAGCTTCTGCAAGCCGTTGAGCAGCCTGGTATTCCCCCTCGGCGTTG
>CAYQOD010000097.1:0-7296 GCA_964419065.1 uncultured Thermodesulfobacteriota bacterium
GTTCGTGCGTGATGATACTTTTATGAAATTATTTTGTTTTTCTCTCCTTTTTGTGGTATATAATTAAATTTTAGATTTTATGGGGAAAATATCTTGGGGGGTATAGGGTTAATGGAGGAAAAAAAGGAGATAATCAATGAACGATTAAACGCAGAGGAGGGAAGAAGAGACTTGAGTGAATTTTACGAAAAGACCTTCCGCGAGATAGAGGAGGGAGAGATCATCAGAGGAAGGGTGATCAATGTGGGAGAAGAATTTGTGACCATTGATGTGGGATATAAATCGGAGGGGCAGGTGCCGATATCAGAGTTTTACACCAGGGAGGGCAAGCTGGAGGTGAGGGAGGGTGATGAGATAGATGTCTACCTGGAACGTAGAGAAGATGATGAGGGAATTATCATCCTTTCCAAGGATAGGGCCGACAAGATGAAGGTCTGGGATGAAATCAGCCGGGCATGCCAGATGGGGAACGGTGTGATTGAGGGGATGGTAGTCTCCCGGGTACGGGGCGGTCTGACGGTGGATGTTGGGATTCCTGCCTTTTTACCTGGTTCCCAGATTGATCTGCATCCGGTGCGTAATCTCGACAAGTTTATAGGCGAGAGCTTTAAGTTTAAGATTCTCAAGTTCAACCGCAGACGGGGAAACATCGTGTTATCCCGCCGGGCCCTCCTGGAGGAGGAGAGGGAGACCTTGAGAAAAGAGACCCTGAAGGACTTACATGTAGGGGCAGTAGTGGAGGGTACTGCCAAGAACATCACGGACTACGGGGTCTTTATCGACCTCGGAGGGTTGGATGGTTTGCTGCACATTACCGATATCTCGTGGGGGAGGGTAGGTCACCCTTCTGAGCGCTTTTCCATCGGAGATCGAATCAAGGTGAAGGTGATCAACTTTGATGGGGATACCGGGAGGGTGTCCTTAGGTCTGAAACAACTCGCCCCGGATCCGTGGATGCTGGTGGAGGAGAAGTACCCCGTCGGTTCTCGGGTGAGGGGAAAGGCGGTGAGCATTACGGACTATGGCGTCTTCGTGGAGCTGGAGGAGGGGGTTGAAGGGTTAGTACATGTCTCTGAGATGTCGTGGACCAAGAAGATCAGGCACCCCTCAAAGTACGTGAACGTTGGTGACATCGTAGAGGCCGTAATATTGAACGTCGATACTGATAAGAGACGCATCTCCCTCGGTATGAAACAGGTTGATCCCAATCCCTGGGATATCATCGAGGGAAAGTACCCCGTGGGGACCAAGATCGTGGGACAGGTGAAGACGGTGACTGATTTCGGGATCTTCATAGGGATCGATGAGGGGATCGATGGCCTGGTTCACGTCTCTGAGATGTCGTGGACCAAGAAGATCAAGAACCCTGCCGAAATCTATAAAAAGGGACAGGAAGTAGAGGCCATCGTCCTGAAGATAGACAAGGAGAATGAGAGATTCTCCATGGGCATCAAGCAACTGAGATCGGACCCATGGGAGACGGTTCCCCAAAAGTATAAGAGGGGACAGGTGGTCACCGGAAAGGTCACCAGCCTTACCGATTTCGGTGCCTTTGTGGAGTTGGAAGAGGAGCTGGAGGGTTTGATCCATGTATCAGAGCTCGGCACGGGTTCGCAAAAGGTGGGACATCCTTCCGAAACCGTAAGGGTAGGGGATACGGTTACCGCCCTCATCATCAACGTCGACCCTAAGGAGAGAAAGATCGGTTTGAGCGTTAAGGGGTTGATGCGGAAAAAAGAAAAAGAGGAGATGAAACGATACATGGGGAGTGAGGAGGATATTACCCTGACACTGGGGGAGATGATCCAGGAGGAGTGGCAAAAGGACCGCTCCAACCAGGGGAATGAAGGCGAGGAGGAATGAAAGCGGTATATGTCGACAACAATGCCACCACCCGTGTGGCCCCCGAGGTTTTGGAAGAGATACTCCCTTACTTTGGCGACCTCTACGGGAACCCCTCCAGTATACATCACTTCGGCACTACGGTGGGAGAGAAGATTAAGGAGGCCCGGGAAAAGGTAGCCGGCCTTGTGCTGGCCCACCCCGACGAGATCGTCTTTACCAGCTGTGGCACCGAGAGCGACAATGCGGCTATCATGGGTACCCTCGCCTCCTATCCCGAAAAGAGGCATATCGTGACCACGGCAGTAGAGCACCCAGCCGTGTTAAACCTCTGTAAGTATCTGGAAGGGAGAGGATATGAAGTAGCCTATCTGTCCGTGGATGACAGGGGGATGATCGATTTGGATGAGCTTAAAGAGACTATCACCGATGATACCGGTCTCGTGAGCATTATGTACGCCAACAACGAAACCGGGGTCATCTTCCCCATCGATGATATAGGTCAGATTGTCAAGGAAAGAGGGATTGTTTTTCACTGCGACGCGGTGCAGGCCGTAGGAAAACTCCCCATAGATTTGAGCAACAGTGCCATTGATCTCCTCTCACTCTCCGGGCATAAGCTCCATGCCCCCAAAGGAATTGGGGCCTTGTATCTAAGAAGAGGGATTCCATTTATCCCCTATCTGATCGGCGGAGGCCAAGAGGGTGGTCGCAGGGCTGGGACGGAGAGTGTCCCTTTCATCATCGGTCTGGGGAAGGCCTGTGCGCTGGCCAGGGAGACGATGACCGAAGAGCAGCAGAGGGTGAAGGCCCTGCGGGACCGGCTAGAGCAGGGAATTCTGGGGAGTATCCCCGGTGTCGTGATCAACGGTGACCGATCCATGAGACTTCCCAATACCACCAATATGAACTTTGAGGCGGTGGAGGGGGAGTCCATCTTGCTGATGTTGAGTGAGGAGGGGATCGCCGCCTCTTCAGGTTCTGCCTGTAGTTCGGGGGATCCTGAGCCATCCCATGTCCTGGTGGCCATGGGCGTTCCCAGTACGGCCGTTCATGGTACTGTCCGCTTCTCCCTCGGTAGGTATAATACCGAGGATGAGATAGATTATATCCTGGGAAAACTCCCGCCTATTATTCACAGGCTACGAGAACTTTCTCCCGTGTGGTCCGAAAAGCAAAGGGCTGCAGGGTAGATTCATATCTCCATCGCCTTCCACTTTAGGGTTGACAATTCTTTTTATCCCTTTTATAGTTCAATAATTGAATTCAATTATTGAAACGGTACACGGGAAAGGATACCTTGAAGGAAGTCAAGGAGCTTGAACTCTTGGAGGCCCTGTCGGAGGAACCCGAGGCCCGCCAGGTAGATCTGGCCGCCCGGCTGGGGGTGGCAGTGGGGACAATCAACTGGCACCTGAAGCGCCTTGCCGCCAAGGGGTACATCAAGGTGAGACGCATCGGACGTTGGCGGTGGAGGTATATCCTCACCCCTCAGGGGATGGCGGAGAAGGCGCGGCTCACCGTGTCCTATGTCCGCAGTTCCATGTCCCTCTACCGGGAGGTACGGAGACGATCCATGTCCATTCTGCAGCAGGTGAAGCAGGCTGGTTATCGAGAAGTGGTTTTGGAGGGCGAGGGGGATCTAGTGGATGTGTGCAGACTCACCTGTCTGGAACATGGGGTGCGTCCTCTCACGGATCGTAAGAAGAAGGATGTGCCCATTCTGCAAGTACAGGGGATGAAGATAGAACTGCAGTGGCCTGATGAACCGGAGTCCCTTGTGAGTATGAGACGGACAATAGGGTATTCTGAATATGAAGCGTTGTTAGAGACCTTTGTTAATCTGGTTCAGCAGGTGCTAGGAGACCAGGTGGTCTCTGTTGTCTTGTATGGATCGGTGGCCCGGGGAACGGCGAGGCCCGATAGTGACGTAGATTTATTGCTCATCCTGCAAGAGGCCCCCGCGGGGTATTGGAAGCGACTGCAACCGCTGCTGCCCCTCTTGAGGAGGTTGCGGGAAGGGTCGCATTGGAAGAGGCTTGAAGGGCAAGGGATGGTCCCATCTCTGAATCTGCTTGTGCTCTCCCTAGCAGAGGCCAAGGAGAATCGTTATCTTTATCTGGACATGGTTGATGAAGCGCGGATCTTGGTGGATCGAGAGGGGTTCTTTCAAGGCAAATTGGAGAGCCTGCGACAAAGATTAGATGAGTTGGGTGCTCGGAAGGTGCGGAGAAATGGAGATTGGTATTGGGATCTCAAGCCGGATTTGAAGCCAGGAGAGACCATCGTCTTATGAAGAGCATGCAAGATGAGGGGTTGAGATTTATTCGTGAGGCAGAGAACATCTTCAGGCGTGATGCGCAGGGGGCCCTGAATGAAGGGGATTTCAATATGGCGGTACGACGGGCCCAAGAGGCTGTGGAGCTAACCTTGAAAGGTGCCTTGAAAATACTGGGGGTAGATTATCCTAAGGTTCATGATGTTGCCCCCCTCTTCTCTGAAAAACTGCGACAAAAGCGGGGCACTGATGCCCCGAAGGTCTTGGAGAGGATTGAGGAGATTTCTTTGTGGCTTGCCCAATCCAGGACCCCGTCTTTTTACTTTGAACGGGACTATGGCGCAGAAGATGCAGAACAAGCCCTTAAAGATGCGGCTTTTACCATCTCTGAGGTGAAGAAACTTTTCGACTTCAATGAGAAGTAGTAATCATAAGTGATCTAACCTTCCTTTAGCAAAGGGGGGTAAGGGGAGATTGTTCCCGCCAAGGCGGGATTCGTGGGAGACGGAGTTGTCATGGACAATTATTGTTGATAGAGGGATCAAAGTTTGCAACAAAGGTGATGGATATCAGAGGTTGTTGAAAAAGTGATTTTCCGCAGGCTGCTCAAAAATGTCCAGATGCAAGGCCCTCGAAATCATGAGGAGTGAGGCGTACTTGGAAGTACGCCGCAACGACGAAGGATGAGAGAAACGCAGCAGATGGGCGTTTTTCAACAGTCTGTCTAGAGGTGACGGGGTGGATTTAAAGGGGAAGATCGTAACCAGAGAGGCGCTGATCGGCATCATCGGGCTCGGATATGTGGGGTTACCCCTCGCCCGAGAATTCCTCAAGAAGGGTTTTAGGGTGTTGGGTTTCGATACCGATGCGGAGAAGATCCGCAGGATCAATGAGGGAGAGAGTTATATCAAACATATACCGGGTGAGTTCATCAAACGATCTGTGCTCAACGGCCGATTGGCAGCTACAGCGGATTTTTCCCGTTTGAAAGAGGTGGATATCATCCTGGTCTGTGTTCCCACCCCGCTCGGAAAACATAATGAGCCGGATCTCTCTTATATTGTAAGCACCGCCGAATCTATAGCAGCTACCCTCCGAGCAGGACAGCTCATCGTGCTGGAGAGCACCACCTTTCCTGGTACCACAGAGGAAGAGGTACTCCCCATCTTGGCGAAGACAGGCCTAAAGGTCGGACGTGATTTCTACCTGGGTTACTCTCCTGAGAGGGAAGATCCTGGAAACCCCCATTTCAGCACTGGTGAGATACCCAAGGTGGTCAGCGGGGTGACCGAGCAGTGCCTTGCGTTGATCAGAACCCTCTACGACCAGATAATCAACAGCACGGTACCCGTATCATCGCCCCAGGTGGCGGAGGCGACCAAGCTGTTGGAAAACATCTACCGGGCTGTGAACATCGCCCTGGTCAATGAGCTCAAGGTCGTCCTTGATCGCATGGGGATCGACGTCTGGGAGGTTATCGAGGCGGCCAAGACCAAGCCCTTTGGGTTTCAGGCCTTCTATCCAGGACCTGGATTGGGGGGCCATTGTATCCCCATTGATCCTTTCTATCTCACGTGGAAGGCCCGCGAGAGCGAGGTACACACGAGATTCATTGAACTGGCTGGAGAAGTAAATACCTCTATGCCGTACTACGTGGTGCAGAAGACCATACGGGCCCTGAACGGCGAGCGTAAGACGATCAATGGCGCTAAGATCTTGCTCCTCGGGGTGGCGTACAAGCCCGATGTGGATGACCTCAGGGAGAGCCCAGCACTGAAGATCATGGGGCTCCTCATGGACGAGGGTGCCCAGGTGGACTACAATGACCCTTACGTCCCAGTACTACCGGCTACGAGGAGATACAGATTCAGCAAGGGGTCGGTAGAGCTCACCCCCCAAAACCTACAGTCGTACGATGCCGTGATCATTGCGACCAATCACTCCTGCTATGACTACAACCTCATACTCGAAGAGGCACACATCATCATAGACACCAGAAATGCCCTCGGGTTAAAGGGCCAAAGGAACAGGAAGGTATGGAAGGCGTGAGGCCCTTTGTGGGATTGGTAGGTGCAGGCTATTGGGGCAAGAACATCCTGAGGAACCTGCACGGTCTGGGTGTTTTGCATACCATCTGCGACAAGGATCAAAGCCTCCTGAGGAGGTATGACCGAGAATACAGGGGAGTCAAGATCACCCCGTCTTTTGAAGAGATGGTGGCTGATCAGGGGATACGGGCCGTGGCTATTGCCACCCCGGCGAGCACCCACTACGAACTAGCAAAGGCTGCCTTGAAAGCTGGCAAAGATGTCTTTGTAGAAAAACCCCTGGCCATGACCGTCAGAGAAGGGGAAGAACTGGTTGAGCTTGCCAAGAAAAGAAAAAAGATACTGATGGTCGGCCATATCCTGCGCTATCACCCGGCGGTGATAAGGCTGAAAGAGATGATCAGAGAGGGTGAATTAGGAAAGATTCAATACATCTATTCCAACAGGTTGAACATCGGCAGGCTCAGGACCGAGGAGAACATCCTCTGGAGCTTTGCCCCCCACGATATCTCGGTGATCCTCGGTCTCTTGGAGGAGGAGCCGATCCGGGTCACCGCCTTCGGAGGTGATTACGTCAGCAATGCCGTATACGATGTGACCCTCACGACTATGGAGTTCCGTAATCAGGTCAAGGCCCATATCTTCGTGAGCTGGCTTCATCCTTTTAAGGAGCAGAAGCTCATCGTCGTCGGTTCCAAGGCGATGGCGGTTTTCGACGATGTGAGCGATGAAAAACTCTCCCTCTATCCCCATACGATCGAGTGGAAAGAAGGGAAGATACCCGTGGCTCACAAGGCCGATTACCGCCTCGTGGAGATTGAGGGTAAGGAACCCCTCAAGGAAGAGTTGAAGCACTTTGTGGAATGCGTCCTTGAAAGGGGAAGACCGAGGACAGACGGTGAGGAGGGGTTGAGGGTGCTCAGGGTCCTGGAGGAGGCCGAGCAGGCATTGGGAACAGATAGAACAGCAAGACCTTCCAAGGGTGCTGCGGAAGTGGGTTGTTTCATTCACGAGAGTGCTTTCGTCGACGAAGAAACCCGGATCGGAAGGGGGACAAAGATATGGCACTTCACCCACATCCTGAAGGGGTCCACGGTGGGCGAGGGCTGCATCATCGGACAGAACGTG
>CAYQOD010000098.1:0-7294 GCA_964419065.1 uncultured Thermodesulfobacteriota bacterium
GAAGCCGTCTTCGTTGAATTGAAACGGGAAGCTACCGCAAAAGACATTGCATGCACACTCGGAAGATTCGTCGGAGAACCTCAGAAGCTCAAGCTCCCGTCCGCGCCTGCCCACCCAATCGTTGTCAGAAATGAAGAAGACAGACCGCAGACGAGACTGGATCGAATTGAGGGTTCCGGAATGAGCGCGGTGGTCGGAAGGATCAGACCCAGTCACGCGTCACGAGACACGAAATTCATCGTCGTCGGCCACAACACGGTTCGAGGAGCTGCTGGATGTGCAATCCTGAATGCGGAGTATTTGTGCACAAAGAATTACATTTAGGAGTTGGAAAACATGGATATCGGTAAAGAAAGGCGACTGAGAAGAATCATTCGTAATGATGGGCGAACGGTCATAGTTCCTATGGACCATGGAGCCACTCTTGGCCCAATTTCAGGACTAGTCAGAATGCAAGACATAATTGATCAACTCTTGAAGGGAGATGTGGACGCAATTATCGTCCATCGAGGAATCGCAAAAATCGTCGATGTGCAGAAGGCAGGTCTTATCGTACATCTGTCTGCCAGTTCACACCCCATGCAACCAAATCTTTATGCCAAATGAGGCTGGAGGAGAAGAAGAGGGCAATGCAACACAATTCAACGAAAATTTGTAGAGTCCTCCGGAAAGGGATTAAACTGCTCCTTTTCTTGATGCTTGCGCTCGTGCTTCTTTTTGAGGTGTATGCAGTTATTGTGGTTTCTACTGAAGCCAATGTACCCCTACCACCGGCGTTTGGTAACTTCGAGCGGGTCAGAGCGCTTTTGATGGATGACGAGCAGCAAGAAGAATTCTCTTTCGCAGTGGTGGGAGATACACAAGGAACTGAAACTTTTGAGCAAATTGCAGGTGCATTGCAGGATGAGCCCCTCTCATTCATGGTGCTTCTCGGGGATTGCGTTCGTAAAGGGACAGTGGGTTACCACCGATTCTTCAGATGCGAGTGGGCCGGGGAGATTTCTTTGCCCTTTCCGGTGTTTTATGTCGTAGGCAATCATGACGTTGACAGAGAAAAATTTCCCGTCAGCCAGTTCGAGCAACTTTACGGACCAACTAATTTTTCCTTTGCCTATCATGGATGTCTCTTTGTAGTGCTTCGTGTTTTGCCCAAGCCTTATTCCATCAAGGAAAGCCTTGCGTTTCTCGAATCTTTGCTTTCGTCTTGTCGGCATAACTATGACAAGGTATTTGTCTTTATGCACATTCCTCCTCCTGTTTCTTCGGATTTCTCTGCGAGGAGTTTTGATAATGCAGAAGAACTGGTTGCCCTATTCAATAGGTTTTACGTAGATTATGTAATTACCGGCGACTATCACGGATATGCCAGAGTAAAGATCAAGAACACCACTTACATCGTTACCGGTGGCGGCGGGGGTCATTTAGAAGAGCAGAAATTTGGGAAATTTCATCATGCCATTGTAATAAAGGTAGGACCACATTCGGTATCTGAGCGAGTACTTCTTGTTAGCAGCACGGTAGGCTTTGAAGATAAAGTGGAGCAATTTGCATTAGCAGAAATCTACCCTTGGATGGAGAGTAATTGGGCTATAGCAATAATCTTGAATGCGGGAATAGTTGGTATTCTTTTTTGGGCTTTTCGCGGGTGCTTGAGGAATCGTCGGGCCTTTTGAACTGGCTGGATAGTACGAGGACTTCCGGTAACACGGGCTTTGAGGATCACCGCGTTCGCCCAAATACTTCGCACTTCGCCAGGCTTAATACTGTCTGGGTCTGAGTTGGATCTGCGGATTGACAAGGTGACAAGTTTTAGTTAGAGTTTATCGTTCAGCTGGCGAGGAGTGCTCGGACATAACTGGAGACAGGGATGGAGTTTATTCCAGGACCTACTAATACTTTGAATGATCGGGAGGATCTATGCGAAAGAGAATAAAGGAACTTGCTCAACTCTCTTCGACGCCCATACCCAAATCCTTGATGGTGGGTTTGGCCATTGTTTTAGGGACCTATGTCTGTGGGTTTGTTCTTCTCTACGTGGATAAGGAGGCGTTTCACGCTTACACCCAAGAGGACCACTTTGTGGAATGGCTTCAGGTTGTAGTGATCGTGATCATGTCCGCATATTCCTTTGCCATGTCCCACGCCTTCAGCCGTACCGAGCGGGGCAGGGCCGCGAAGAGGCTATGGCTCTTCCTTGGATTCCTCTTAATCTTCGGAATAATGGAGGAGATCTCCTGGGGGCAGAGGATATTGGGGATTGAGAGCCCGGAATGGTTCTTGAAACACAACAGGCAGGGCGAGACCAATGTGCATAACCTTGTGATCTATGGCGTGAATATCAATAAGCTTGTCTTCGGCACGATCCTGGGGGGCCTCATGGGAGTTTACCTGGTAGTGGTACCTCTGTTGCATCGCTTCAACGCAAGATTTAAGAATTTTATTAACAGATGGGGGGTCCCTGTTGCTCAGAATTATCAGATCATCCTCTTTATTGCCAATAGTATCATCGTCGAGCTCCATCGCAGCCTATCGGGGAAGGTTGGGGAGTTGTTCGAATTCTGCAATTACTTCACGTGTCTTCTTATCCTGATGCATCCATACAATAAGGAGAGCTTCCCGTTGAAGGGGTTGGCATTCTGGAGGCGGAAGGGTCGGTAAGCATGAAGGCGTTTCGCAGGCTGCCAAAACGGGTTCGCTTTGCACTGGTGGTGATCGGGATCAACCTGCTCATCTTTACCTTGTTCCGCATTATCTTTTGGGCGCTGTTTCGCTCCACCGCACCGGAGGCGCCGGGCTCAGATCTTCTTCGGGCGTTGTATCTTGGATTTAAGTTCGATCTGCGCCTTACGCTCCTGATCTGTCTCCCGGTCCTTGCCCTGTCGTGGGTTCCGGGCCTGAATTTCGTTCGTTCCTCCATCGCGAGACGAGTATGGCTCGCCTACTTTGTCGTCATGGCGGCCTTCCTCATCCTGACGTACTTTGTTGATATTGCCCATTACGACTATCTGCATGGACGTCTCAACGCAAACGCCATCAATTATATCTCAACCCCTGCGATTGCCCTCCAGTTCATATGGGAGACCTATCCCGCCATCCCAGGGATTCTCGCTCTCCTCCTCGCCTCGATCGGTTATGGGTGGTTGGTAAAGCGCTTTGCGTACCGGGAGTTGTCAAAAGGAGGTCGCCCTCTCGGGAAAAAGTGGGTACAGGTGACCTGTGTTAGCGTGGCACTGATGCTGTATGTATGCGGGATCTATGGGAAGTGGTCCCGATACCCCCTCAGGTGGAGCGAGGCGTACTTCTCCACGAACCCCTTTGTTTCGGCCCTGGCGTCCAACCCGGTGCTCTTCTTTTTCGATACGTGGGAAAATAGAAAGGTCCCTTTCAATGAGGAGGTAGTGAGGAGGCACTACGATCTGGTGGCGGATCTTCTGGGGGTGGATGATCCCGATCCCACAACCCTGAACTTCACGCGATACGTCAATCCCAGGGGCAAGCTGCCCGGGAAGCCTAACGTTGTTTTCATTATGCTGGAGTCATTTGCAGGATACAAGGTGGGAGCATTCGGTAACCAGTTGAATCCCACCCCGCATTTTGATGCGATTGCTCAAAAATCGCTGCTCTTTACCAATTTCTTTATACCCCGGGATCCAACAGCACGCTCTCTCTTCACCACCATGTTCGGGATCCCTGACGTAAACACCCCTCACTCAGCCTCCCGTAATCCCATCATTGTCCGTCAGTACACGATCCTGAATGCCCTCAAGGGGTACAACAAGATGTATTTTTTAGGCGGGAGCGCAAACTGGGGGAACATACGAGCGGTCCTTTCCTATAATATCGCCGGCTTGCAGATCTATGAAGAGGGAGATTATCTATATCCACCGGATGATGTATGGGGGATATCAGACCTGCATCTCTTTGAAGAGGCAAACCGGATCCTAGGGGAACAGGACAAGCCGTTTTTCGCCTTGATCCATACCTCTGGAAACCACAGACCATATACGATCCCCAAGGACAAGAGAGATTTCAAAGAAGTGCACGTGGATGAAAAAGGGCTTCAAGAGAATGGTTTTGAGTCGTTAAAGGCCTACAATGGGATCAGATTTATGGACTATTCCATAGGCCATTTTTTTCGCCTTGCGAGCAAAGAGGACTACTTTAAGAGGACCATCTTTTGCCTCTTTGCCGACCATGGAGTGGTTGCCACTCGACATATAGCTTGGGACAGATTGTTGTTAACTAACCATCATATTCCCTTTGTTATTTACGCCCCGGGCTACTTTTCCAAAGGTCGAACGGTCGATTTCACGGCGAGTTCAGTGGATATCCTGCCCACTGTGCTCGGTCTCATCGGCGTACCGTACGTGAACAAAACCCTGGGAAGGGATCTGTTGGTCGAACGACCAAAGAATGAGCACTTCGCTTTCGTCACGAGTTATTATAACGGGGTCTTGGACGATGAGTTTTATCTGTTGATCGATGCAAAGGGGGTATCAAGGCTTTATCGGTATCGTTCTGATTCACCAACAGAGGATGTCAAAGCGCGATACCCCGAACGGGCTGCGGAGATGGAGCGGCTCTGTAAGGCTATCTATGAAACATCGAAGTATCTTCTGTATCATAATCCTCCTGCCGATTATCATGCTTCATCGGAGTAAATGTGATCATCCGGGAAGAGACCCTTGAAGATCAGATATCCTCCTCTTTGTCCTTCCACACGGGGGAAATAGAGAGGGATTGATCCCACGGATCCTGTTTGATTTCTACCGTACAGGCGAGTTCATACTGGTCAAAGGTGATGAGTTTGGCCGCGTGCATCAAGGCGAGGATCTTCTGGTAACGCTCCATGGCCCGTTGAGGATGACGGAGGGGATCATACCTCTTGGGGCTGGGGATGATGGCGGCGAGTAAGACACCCTCGTAGAAAGTCAGCTCGCTGGGATGCTTGCGAAAATAATGCCAACTTCCCTCACCTATCCCGTATACCCCAGGACCCCATTCGATGACATTCAGGTACAATTCGAGGATCCTATTTTTGCTCAGGTGCCTCTCCAGTCTCCAGGCGATGGCCGCCTCCTTAAATTTCCTGGAAAGGGATTTTCTTTTGGATAGGTAGAGATTTTTAGCGAGCTGTTGGGTGATGGTGCTCCCCCCCCGTACAGGTCTGCGCCTCTTGATATCCTCCCAGAGGGCATCTTTCATCGCAGAAAAATTGAAACCATTATGCTGATAGAAGGTATCGTCTTCCGCCACGATGACGGCCCACGTGAAGGTGGGCGGGATCTGGGAGAGGGGGGTCCAGTGGGGATTTCGTGGTCCAAGCATAAAGGGTACTTTTTTATCCTGCCAATCCCGCATGGTAAGCGCCATGTTGTGTCGAGGGTTTTTCAAGGGACGCACATCGGGGAGGGGGCTTATCAAGAGCCTTATGAGAATGCAGAGGAGGATTATGAGGATACCATAGGCGATGTAAGACCCTTTTTCTGCCAAAAAATCGGAAAGCATGCGCGTGAGATTATTTTGTCGTGCCATGAAACGGGGCAAGGTTAGACATGGAACCGAAAGTGGATGACATCCCCATCCTGCACCAGATAATCCTTCCCCTCCGACTTCAGAAGTCCCTGTTCCCTGGCCGCCTGTTCTGAACCGCAGGCGAAAAAGTCCTCAAAAGAGACCACTTCGGCCTTGATGAATCCTCGCTCCATATCGCTGTGGATCTTTCCTGCCGCCTGGAGGGCAGGGGTTCCTCGGGGGATTGTCCATGCCCTGAGGTCTCGGTTGACTGCGGTGAAGAAGGTTATGAGGTTGAGGATAGTGTAGCCTACCTGTATCAGTTGTTTGAGGCCGGAATCCTTCAGGCCCAGTTCCCGGCGGAATTCCTCTCTCTCCCCCTGCTCCAGCTGGGCGATTTCCGCCTCCAGCTTTCCGGCAATGACCACCACGGGGGTATCCCCGGCCAACTCCTGCAGATCCTCTACGTATTGGTTTTTCCCCTCCGCCGCCACATCGTCCACGTTGGCCACGTAGAAGGTGGGTCTGGCGGTGAGAAGTTGGAGGTCCGGGGGAAGAGATTCTCCCGCTCCTGTGATGAATTCCTCCGCCCTTCCTCCCCGGTCCAGGGCATCCTTAATCCCTTCCAAGAGGCGGGACTCCTCCGCTGCCCCCTTCTCGCCCAGCCGGAGGAGGCGCTTCAGTTTTTCCAGCCGCCTGTCCACCACCTCGAGATCGGCCAGGATGAGCTCGGTATTGACTACCTCCACATCCCGTCGGGGGTCTATGGTGCCGTATGGATGGGCTATATCAGGATTGGCAAAACACCTGACCACATGGGCGATGGCATCTACTCCTCGGATATGGCCCAAAAACTGATTTCCCAACCCCTCCCCTTTGCTGGCCCCTTTGACCAACCCCGCGATGTCGAAGAATTCCAACGTCGTGGGGGTAACCTTTTGAGGTGTGATGAGGCGGGCTAGGGCATCAAGCCTTTCATCGGGTACGGGGACGATTCCTACATTAGGCTCGATGGTGCAGAAGGGGTAACTGGCCACCTCCGCTGCTGCCGCCGTCAGGGCATTGAAGATGGTCGATTTCCCCACATTGGGGAGCCCCACTATGCCGCATCGAAATCCCATAGCCGCTCTTGAAGGAGCCTTGCTCGAATCTCTTCATCAGCGGGTGGCATCGGCAGATCCTTCAGTTCCTCCTTTCCCACCCATCTCACCTCCCGACAGCCTATGGCTCGTGGTGTCCCCTCCTCTATCCTGCACCGATAGACCAATAGGAGTATATTGAAGCCTTCATATCGCTTGAAAACCGCCTGTTGTATCGGTCCTACCTCCACCCCTATCCCCAACTCCTCTCGCAACTCCCTATTGATGCACCCCTGGGGGCCTTCGTCCTCTTCCAGCCTTCCCCCGGGAAACTCCCAATAGAGACCCCAGTCATCCCCCTCTTCCCTCTGGGCCACCAGGATGCGTCCCCCCCGAGCGATCAGGGCGGCCGTCACCACGACGGTCTTCATGGAGTGGATTTCTTCTCGGCCGCTTTTTTCTTTTTTTCCTTTTTTACAGTCTTCTTTTTCTGAGGCTCTTTTGCCTCCAATTCCATGATCGACCGCTTGATGATCTTACCTTTATGTTTGGGGAAGTCTGTTTTAATATAGATCGTCTTGGGGAATATCTTGTAGACGGTCCCTTCCAATTTCCCCTGCCCAAAGGGGAACGTGATCTTATCGCCTTTTTCCATTGTGTCCTCCTTCCTCAGAAGATCTTTCGCCAATAATAGACCAGGA
>CAYQOD010000099.1:0-7174 GCA_964419065.1 uncultured Thermodesulfobacteriota bacterium
TCGAACCGGGCACCCTTCCTCCAGGCACCCTCCAGGGCAAACGCAAGCCTCCTATTTTAGACCTTTCATAGAGAAAAATCAGGTATATGTAATTGAAGAAAATAAGAGCATTGTTGGTGTAATGTTAATGATAAAAAAGGATAATCATATGTACGTCGGTAATCTTGCTGTAATCCCTGAGCATCAAGGAAAAGGTTTAGGCTATATGCTTATGAAATATGCAGAAGAGAAAGCATTAGAGAATGATTTAAAAGAAATTCGACTTTATACGAACGAGAAATTGACAGAGCTTCAGGTGTATTATTCAAAGTTAGGGTATATTGAAACTCAAAGAAAAATACACGGTGGCTATAATCGTGTTTTTATGTCAAAATTTTTAAAATAATCTAACACCCGCTGCAGTCGACCGCGCGAAACGCTCGGCGACTGAGTTCATTATTATACCAATGATAACACTAACAAATGAAGATGTAATCCTCCGTAGCTAACCTATACCCTTGGTGGAGCGGAGGATTCCGAAATTACTGCCTCCCCCGCCGAGCGAATAACGATTCCCCCTCCTCTCCTTCATCGAGTATAATCGGTCGTACAAGATCACCTATGCCAGAAGAGCTGACCAAGTTGCCCACGGTGCGAGAGGCCCTCCTCTATGAACCATTGCAGGGGGGAACGGTGCGCTGCGGCCTGTGTGAACGCAGGTGCCTCATCCCCCCTGAGGGGCGGGGGCTCTGCCAGACCCGCCACAACAGGGGAGGGAAGCTCTACACCCTCGTCTACGGTGCCATCAGTGCCCTCGAATCACGGCCCATAGAGATCAAGCCCTTCTTCCACTTCTACCCCGGCTCCAGTGCCCTCACCTTCTCCACCTGGTCCTGCAACTTCACCTGTCCGTGGTGTCAGAACTGGCACCTTTCCGGCAGCCCCCCGGATCCCGCGAGGACGCGGTACATCCCCCCCGAAGGGATGGTTGCGCTGGCCAGAGATCAGGGGGATCAGGGGCTCTGCGTCAGCTTTCAGGAACCGACGCTCCTGTTTGAGTACACCCTGGACGTCTTTACACTGGGCACCGCCCACGGGCTCTATGGCTGCCTGGTCTCCAACGGCTATCTCACCCTGGATGCCCTGAGGATGCTCAAGGAGGCCGGGATGGGGGCGATCAATATCGACATCAAGGGGGATGAGGAGATCTACCGGGTCTATCTCAAGGGGGCACAGGAGGAGGTGGTGTGGCGCAACGCACGGGCGGTCAAAGAATTGAACATCCATCTGGAGATGATACACCTCATCGTAACCGGGCTCAACGACACAGAGGCGAAGATAGAGAGGCTCATCCGAAGACACCTGGACGCCGTGGGACCGGATACCCCCCTCCACTTTACCCTGTATTTCCCCGCCCATGACTACCATCAGCCGCCCACCGCCATCGGTATTATGGAATATGCGTATGAGTCGGCGAAAAGGGCGGGGATCTCCTATCCCTATCTCGGCAACATCGCGGGCCACCGCTATGAGAACACCTACTGTCCTTCTTGTGGGGCACTGCTCGTAGAGAGGATCGGCTACCAGGTAAGGGGAGAATGGTCAAAGGACAAAAGCTGTCCCCAGTGCGGAAGGGAGATAGCGATCATCGTGTAGCCGTGAACCGAGACAGTGGACATAAGCCCTTATTTTATATTTAGAATTTGCCTGTATTCCTCCCTATACTCGAGTATGTAATGTCGTTCCATCTAGTCATGGGGCCTCCTCTATAGGGTGAAGCGCCATCGGCAGAAGGTATCATCAGGGTGAGGGTCAGGCGGGGCAAAGAGGCACTCCACCTGAATCCTCTCATCCACCGTGTGGGCAAAGCTCGTGAATTCTCCCCGGTGCATCTCCTTGCAGGCAAACTCCCCCAACCCCCTCCTGAGACGGGCCTCTTGGGTGGGGCAGTTTGGGACGGTGATGATCACCTCATCCCCCTTCTCCTCGATCTCATAGCCCACTAAGATGTGCCACGGGAAGTACCTGAGGGCCTTGATAAACCCCTGCAACCCCTTTTCTTCAATCTGAAAGCGTCGGATCAGATCCTCAGCGGCCATCCCTGCCACCCTAGACCAGACCCTCTCATTGATCATCTCGGCCGTCGGTTGGTCAAACTCCTGATCAACGTAGATAAACCAGAAGGCGTCGATGACCCGATAGTGCCAGAGTAAGAACTCGATATAGCTCCTCAGTTCTGCATCATCCATCTTCTCAAAGACTGAAAGGTCCATCCCCTCACCCCCTTTCCTCCCGCTCATTATAGCAACGACGCGAAAAATGAAAAGGATCTTCCTCACGTTCCTTTTTCCCGAAAGCACCCTCTATCCTTGACACGGCAGCACGTGGTATACTATGAGTCAGTTCGGGAAGGGATCGGCCAAAGAGCCCCTTTTTGATTTGACATCTGGACGGGTTTTGATATAGTTTTAGGTATAAAAGTTGCATGAAAAAGGTCCTTCCATGAAATACCTCATCCTGGTCGGAGATGGGATGGCTGATCACGCCGTGGACGAATTGGGGGGTAAGACCCCCCTGATGGCCGCCCACACCCCGAACATGGACTCCCTGGCCCGTGAAGGAGAGATAGGGCTCGTCCGCACTATCCCCGAGGGGTATCCCAAGGGGAGTGAGATCGCCAACCTTTCCATCTTCGGATATGACCCCAAGCGATACTACACCGGGCGTGGCCCCCTGGAAGCAGCCAGCATCGGCGTGGGGCTCGACCCTGATGATGTTGCCTTCCGTTGCAACCTGGTGACCCTCGAGGTGATCGGGGGGAAGGTAATTATGGGGGATTACAGTGCCGGACATATCTCCACCGAGGAGGGGAACGAAATCATCCAAGATCTTGACAGGGAATTGGGCAACTCGGCATTCCGTTTCTATCCGGGGGTGGGCTACCGCCACCTCCTGGTCTGGAGGGGAGCAGGTGAGAAGATACTGACCACCCCTCCCCACGACATCACCGATCAAGAGATCGACGGCTACTTTCCAACGGGGGAAGGTGCCGGGGAGCTGACCAGGCTCATGACCGAAGCCCAGGTCCTCTTGAAGACCCATCGGATCAATCAGCGCAGGCTCCAGCAAGGGAATAGAGAGGCCAACTCCATCTGGCCCTGGGGACAGGGGAAGGCACCCCAGATGCCGACCCTCACACAGCGGTTCGGCGTGGAGGGAAGCGTCATCTCAGCCGTGGACCTGATCAAGGGGATCGGGCTCTACGCCGGATTGAAGGTGGTGACGGTACCCGGGGCCACCGGATATCTGGATACAGACTATCAGGGAAAGGCCGACTATGGACTGCGGGCCCTGGAGCACGACGATGTAGTCTACATCCATGTGGAGGCCCCTGATGAGGCCTCCCACAACGGGGATCTGGAGGCGAAGATAGAGGCCATCGAGGCCTTCGACAAAAAGGTCGTGGGGACCATCGTGGAGGGAGTACAAAGATGGAAGGACTACAGGATCATGCTCCTGCCCGATCACCCCACCCTCCTCAGGCTACGGACCCACGCCGCTGACCCGGTCCCCTTTGTGATCTACGATTCCAAAGAAAAGTCCACATCGAGGGCGCGGGGCTTTGACGAAGAGGAGGCTGCAAAGAACGGGGTCTTCGTCGAACACGGCCACACCCTGATCGAACGGTTGTTCCGGGAGAAGTCATGAGGACTAAATTCATCTTCATCACCGGAGGTGTGCTCTCCTCGCTCGGAAAGGGGTTGGCCGCCGCTTCCATTGGGGCCTTGATGGAGGGCAGAGGACTCACCATTACGCTGCTCAAGTTAGACCCCTACATCAACGTGGATCCCGGCACTATGAATCCCTTTCAGCACGGTGAGGTCTTCGTAACCGACGATGGGGCCGAGACCGACCTGGACCTGGGTCACTATGAACGTTTTACCCACGCCAATCTCGGGAAAGAGAACAACTACACCACAGGGAGGATCTATCACTCGGTCATCACCAAGGAGCGCAGGGGGGACTATTTGGGGGGGACCGTCCAGGTGATCCCCCATATCACCGATGAGATCAAGCGTACCATCCTGGATCTGGCCGACAGTGTTGACGTCATCATCACCGAGGTGGGAGGAACCGTCGGCGACATCGAGAGCCTCCCCTTCCTGGAGGCCATCAGGCAATTCAGGGGAGACGTGGGTAGGGAGAACGTCTGTTACATACATCTGACCCTGGTCCCCTATATCAAGGCCGCGCGCGAGGTCAAGACCAAACCGACCCAGCACAGCGTCAAGGAGCTGCGGGAGATCGGCATCCAGCCCGATATTTTGCTCTGTCGCACTGACCGATTCCTCCCCCCTGAGATCAAGGCCAAGATCGCCCTCTTCTGCAACGTGGAGCAGGACTCCGTCATCACCGCCAAGGACGTGGAGAGCATCTACGAGGTGCCCATCGTCTTCCACCAGGAGGGACTGGATGAAAAGATCGTCGAATACCTCCACATGTGGACCAGGGCCCCGGACCTGAGCATGTGGGAGGAGATCGTCCGAAAGTCCAAAAATCCGAAGGACGAGGTGACCATCGCCGTGGTGGGCAAATATGTCAACCTGCGGGACTCCTATAAGAGCTTAAACGAGGCCCTGCTCCACGGGGGGTTGGCCAACGAGTGTCAGGTAAACCTGGAGTACGTGGACTCAGAGGAGATAGAGCGCTCCGGGATAGATAGCGGCATCTCCAGGGCCGACGGCATCCTCATCCCCGGGGGGTTCGGACAGAGGGGGATTGAGGGGAAGATCGAGGCCATCCGCTATGCCCGCGAACATGGAGCCCCCTTCTTTGGCATCTGTCTGGGGATGCAACTGGCGGTGGCGGAATATGCCAGGAATGTGGCCGGACTGGAGCGGGCCCACAGCACGGAATTTGACCCGGATACCCCTCATCCGGTTATCTACCTCATGAAGGAGTGGGTCAATTACCAGAAGGATACCGTCGAGAGGAGGGATGAGGGGAGCAATAAGGGCGGGACCATGAGGTTGGGGGCCTATCCTTGTCACCTCGTGAAGGGGAGCTTCGCCTATGAGGCCTATAAGAGAAAGGTCATCTCTGAGAGGCATCGACATCGCTATGAATTCCACAATCAATACCGAGAACCCCTCGCCCAGAAGGGGATGAGGTTCAGCGGGCTTTCGCCAGATAATGAATTGGTGGAGATCATCGAGATATCCGATCACCCCTGGTTTCTGGGCTGTCAATTCCACCCCGAGTTTAAATCGAGGCTCTGGAACCCCCATCCCCTCTTCCGGGAGTTCATCAAGGCGTCCCTCAATGCAAAGAGGAGGCAGTGGTGACCAAAGGAGTGCGCATCGACGGGATAACAGTGGGGGGGGGCAATCCCCTGGTCATAATCGCCGGTCCCTGTGTGATCGAGGGGGAGGATTTTACCATCTCCCTCGCCTGGAGGCTGAAGGAGATCTCTCAAACCATCGGCACCCCCCTCATCTTCAAGGCATCCTACGACAAGGCCAACCGCACCTCCATCTCCTCTGCACGAGGGCCGGGGATCACGGAAGGATTGCGGATCTTGCAGAGGGTCAGGGAGGAGGTAGCCCTGCCCGTCCTCTCCGATATTCACAGGGTCAGCGAGGTGGCCCGGGCGGCAGAGGTCCTGGACGTAATCCAGATCCCCGCCTTTCTCTGTCGTCAGACCGACCTCCTGGTGGAGGCCGGCAAGGCAGGGAGGCCGGTCAATGTCAAAAAGGGCCAATTCCTCGCCCCCTGGGATATGGCTCACGTCGTGGAGAAGATCACCTCCACCGGCAACGAACAGATCCTCCTCACCGAGCGGGGGACTTCTTTTGGTTACAACAATCTCGTCAGCGATATGAAATCGCTCCCCGTCATGCGCGGCTTGGGATACCCCGTTATCTATGACGCTACCCACAGCGTCCAACTCCCGGGAGGGGTCGGGAAGGCCTCCGGAGGAAACAGAGAGTTCGTCCCCTTCCTGGCCAGGGCGGCGGTAGGGGCTGGGGTGGATGGGGTCTTCTTAGAGGTCCACCCGAACCCAGAGCAGGCCCTCAGTGATGGGGCCAATTCCCTGGGACTCAACGCCCTTCCCTCTCTCTTAAAACAGCTCATAGCCATAGATCGGATTGTCAGGGAGGAAGAATAATGATCATCGAACGTGCCAAGCGGGTATTGCAGATCGAGGCCGAGGCCATCCAGCGGCTCGAAGAGAGGATCAATGAGGATTTTGTTCGGGCCGTGGAGATGATCCTCACCTGTGAGGGAAAGGTGGTGGTGACCGGGGTGGGGAAGTCAGGAATCGTCGGAAAGAAGATCGCATCCACCCTGGCCAGTACCGGTACCCCTGCCTTCTTCCTCCACCCCACCGAAGGGGTCCACGGTGACCTGGGTATGCTGGACAAGAGGGATATCGTCCTGGCCATCTCCAACAGCGGCGAGACGGATGAACTCTCCCAGATCCTCCCCCTGATCAAGAGGTACGGTAATAAATTGATCGTCTTCACCGGAAGGCCCTCCTCCACCCTGGCTCGGGCAGGGGATGTGATATTGGATGTGAGCGTCAAGGAGGAGGCTTGTCCCCTGGGGCTGGCCCCGACGGCCAGCACCACGGCTGCCATGGCCATGGGTGACGCCTTGGCGGTATCGCTCTTGGACAAGAGGAGGTTTAAGCAAGAGGATTTCGCCATCCTACACCCCGGGGGGAGATTGGGCAAGAGGCTCCTGCTCATGGTGAGAGACCTCATGCACGTGGGTGATGCGTTCCCCAAGGTCTATGAGAACACCCTCATGAAGGAGGCCTTGGTGGAGATCACCTCGAAGCGGTTGGGGGTTACGGGGGTAATGGATGGACGAGAGGAACTGGTAGGTGTAATCACCGATGGTGACCTGCGCAGGGCCCTGGAGAGATACCCTGATCTCTTGGAGCGGGCGGCCTCGGAGATCATGAGCAGGAACCCCAAGTGGATCGAGGCCGATGCCTTGGCCGCCCAGGCCGTCCAGAGGATGGAGGGACATTCCATTACCTCTCTGTTCGTCTTCAGCAAGACCGGGGAAAGAATCCCCGTAGGGATCATCCACCTTCATGATCTCCTCAAGGCAGGGGTGGTCTGAGGTGAAACCGGGTGTCCCCGCACAGGTTTGGACGAGGGCAACAAAGGTGAGGTTTTTGGTC
>CAYQOD010000100.1:0-7158 GCA_964419065.1 uncultured Thermodesulfobacteriota bacterium
CACCTCCAGGTGCCCGCACAATTTGGTGGAAATATCTTGGATAATGGACAGCACTCGAGTAACCTCTCCCTCTTCTTCGGTGAAGAAGTCCATATCCTCTGAGATTCGGTGTTGTAGGTAAAAGGCTGAAAGGGCTGTCCCACCGGTCAGAAAAAAGGCGTCCTTTAGCTGAGTTTGAGCAAAGACCTGAAGGAATTCTTCCTGGATAGGGGTGAATACCTTTACTACTCCTCTTTGAGATACCACTGCCAGAACCTCCTCACCGCGCCGGAGAGGTGCAGCCGATAGAGATATTGTTCGATGACTTCGGGAGGGACCTCTTGAACATCGTCGAAGCTCCCGTTGTTGAGGAGGCGCGAGAGGTAGAAGATGAGCAGATTTTCATTCTCGAGATCTTCTTCTGTGAGGTCGTAGTCCCAGAGGAGTTTTTTATTGAACGTTAGTTTAGCATCTTTCATGAGGCCTCTTCTTCGCTGCATCGAGTTGAGAGATTATGGTCATTCTATCTATCGAGCTGCGTCACGAAGCATCGACATAAAATTATAAAGTGAAAAGGGATGGTATGTCAATTTAAATCGATATTCCCGGTGCTGATACTGATGGCCTATCGGACCGTCGCCCTCTTCCAGGGGAACTTGGTCCACCTGAGACGCTCCCCACCGAGGATCTTTTTGCGGACGAAGCGGCGCTGGATGAGATTGAAGGGGAAGTAGATGACCTTGTTCACCAGGTTGGGCGGATACTCCCACTGGAACCTCCTCAGGACGGAGGAATAAGAATAGTACTCCTGCCAGGCCCACTCCCACCCCTGCCTGAGCTCCTCCCTGGTCATCCCCTGAGGGTGAAAGTGGGGGGCGCGGGCCTCCTGATTATCTTGGAGCCACCATCGCTCATCGGTCAGCCTCCCTTCCCCCCGCAGACGTTCGCAGAGGGCCGTGCCGGGGTACGGGGTGAGGATGGCGAAGACCACCGAGAAGAACTTGGCCTCGATGGCGAAGCGCACCGTCCGTTCAAAGATCCCCGGGTCATCGTGGTCGAAGCCGAACAGAAAGGAGGCCCAGATGGCGATGCCGTGGCGGTGCAGGGTGCGGATGATCCGGAGATAGTCAGCAGGGTGGTTCTGGTACTTACCAGAGAACCTGATGTTTTCCTCGACGATGGACTCGAAGCCGATGAGCAGCCCCACGCACCCGCTCTTCGCCATGAGCATGACCTTTTCCTCATCCTCCAGACCGGCTAGCGAGGCCTGTCCGATCCACCACTTCCGCAGGGGGATGAGGGCCTCGAGCAGCTCCCGCGAGTAACGAGGGTGGCCCACGATGTTGTCGTCGGCGAACATGATCACCCTGTGTGGAAGTGAGCGGATCTCCTCGATCACATCAGACACGGGGCGGTAGCGATAGGTCCCCCCGAAGAACCTCCTCACCGAGCAGAAGTCACACAGGTAGGGGCACCCCCGGGTGGCCTGCAGGAGGTCAAGGGGGAAGTAGTCCTTGGGGTTGTAGATGTCACGACGGGCCGCGGGGATCTGCTCTGGGGAGGTGAACTCATCCTGTCGGTAAATCCGCTCGAGGTCCCCCCTTTGGAAGTCCTCTATCACGCGGGGCCAACACTCCTCCGCCTCTCCCGTCACCACGGCATCGCCGTGCTCCAGGGCCTCTTCGGGCACGGCCGTGGGGTGAATCCCCCCGAGGATCACGGGGACCCCTCGCCCGCGATAGGCGCGGGCGATCTGGTAGGCCCGGGGGGCGGTCTTGGTGGAACAGGTGATTCCTACGAGGTCCACGTCCTTCAGACCACCATCCAGGGCTACAGGGTTGATGAGATCGTCAGTAAAGGAGATCTCCACCCCAGGCGGGGTGAGGGCGGCCACCGTGGCGAGGGATAGGTTCGGGATGGGGGCGTTATCCTCCACCGCCGGGGTAATGAGTTCCACTTTTATCTTCGCCTTCATCTTCACCGTAATCCTGTTGCCCTTGCTGAATACTACCAAAAGCGGCACCAAAAGGCGAGGAGAGATTGGATGGCCTCGAGGGATTGGTGGCGCGGATGGGACAGGAGCGGTTCCTCTCACGGGGCTGGGGGGCATGCTATCGTCCCAACCTCTATACGAGCGCAGGGAGCCTTCAGCCCCCGTGCCACAAGATCTTTCTTTCCCTTTGACAAAAGGGAGATTGTATGGTTTTTTAGAGCGACTACCTGCATATCATCTGGAGGATGAAAGAGCCATGAAGTTCTTATTGGTAGACCCGCCCCATAAAATTTGGGAGTTCCTCCGGGCCTGGGTCCCCAGCCAGGGCTGCCTGCAACTTGCTGCCTACCTGGAGCGTGACTTCGACCTGGAGTTTCTCGACTGCACCATACAGGATGACCCCTGGAGATCTCTCGAGGAACGGGTGCGGCACCTGCGGCCCGAGGTGGTAGGGATCAGCGTGGCCTGCACCTACTTCATCTATGATGCCATGAACGCCGCCCGCCTCGTCAAGGACGTGAGCCCCACCTCCATCGTTATCGTGGGCGGGAACCATCCGTCGCTCATCCCCGAGGAGACCCTCCGGGAGTGCCGGGCCATCGATTTTATCTGCGTGGGTGAGGGAGAGTTGACCGCGCATGAGTTCCTCCAGGCAGTGGAGCGAAAGGAGGGGGATTTTTCCCATATCCTCGGACTCGCCTACCTCGATGAGGAGGACAACTTCGTCTTTACAGACCATCGTCCCCTCATTGAGGATCTCGATTCTCTCCCCATGCCGGCCTACCACCTCTACGACATGGAGCATCCGTACATCAGACTCCCTTCCGAAGGCAATCGTTCCTTGGTCGCGAACTTCGCCCGCGGGTGCAGCTTTGCATGCACCTTCTGCTCGGAGTCGGTCTTTTGGAGGCGTCACTACCGGACCCGCAGCCCCAAGCTCATCGTCGACGAGCTGGAGCTGCTCAAGGAGAGGTATAATCGTCAGATGTTCTACGTGGGCGACGACATCTTCAACCTCACCCGGGAGAAGACCGAGGGATTCATCGAGGAGATGACCAGACGTAAGACCGGCCAGCACCTCTGGATACAGTCAAGGGCCGACCTGGTCATCCGGGATGAGGATCTCATGGACGGACTGCGGGAGGCAGGGGTCTACCAGTTCATGATCGGCATAGAGCATGCCAGCCAAAAATTCCTCGACGAGATCCAGAAGCATACCCGCATGGAACAGAACAAAAGGGCCATGGAGATCGTACATGGGCATGGGATGATGGTGATGGCCACCTTGATGGTCGGCTTCTGGGACGAAACCGAGGAGGACCGCCGCAGGCTTATGAGGTTTGTCAGGCCCTATGTTGATCACTTCGGCCTCAACGTGGTAACCCCCTATCCGGGGACCGCCTTCTTCGAGGAGATGGAGCGGCTGGGGAGGCTCAAGACCAAGGACTGGTCCAAGTACGATCAGATAGAGGCGGTGATGGATACCAGGTACAATACAGCAGCGGAGGTTACCGAGGCCCACATCTCGCTAATGCGCAGATACTATTGGCACCCCTGGAGGTTCTGGAAGACCCTCTTTACCTTCAAACCGATTATCAAACATCAACATTGGCACTTCCTCAAGATAGGGGTTACCGCCTTCAAACACGAGGTCTTCGGCTCCCCCATGTGGGTGCAGGAGACATACCAGACCTTCGAGGATTACCTCAAGGAGCGGGGAAAACCCCTGGCGCATGAGATGTGAAGAAGCGGATACGGATCGGGACCCGAGGGAGCACGCTCGCCCTGCAGCAGACCGCATGGGTACGAGATAAGCTCGCCGAAAGCTATCCGGATATCACCCTCGAGGTGATCCGTATCCGGACTACGGGGGATAAGATCACCGATGTGCCGCTGGCAAAGGTGGGGGGCAAGGGGCTCTTTGTCAAGGAGATCGAGGAGGCCCTCGTGCGAGGGGAGATCGATCTGGCGGTGCACAGCATGAAGGATGTGCCGAGCGAACTCCCCCCTGGCCTTCACCTCGGGGCCATCACCGAACGGGAGGACCCCAGGGATGTGCTGGTTTCACGAGGCGGATGCAAGTTGGGGCAATTTCCTCCCGGGGCCAGGATCGGGACATCCTCGTTGCGGAGAGGGGCCCAGCTCTTGGGGATCAACCCCCGGTGGGAGATCGTCCCGCTGCGGGGCAACCTCGACACGAGGATCAGAAAGCTGAAAACAGAAGGGCTCGACGCAGTAGTCCTTGCTGCTGCCGGGGTACGTAGGATGGGGCTGGAGGGGCTGATCACCGAATACCTTCCCTCTGAGGCGATGCTTCCGGCAGTGGGGCAGGGGGCCCTGGGGATCGAGTGTCGCCAGCACGATGAGATCAACGGGTTGATCAACTTTCTCCACCATCGTGAAACCGCTATGGCCGTGAGTGGGGAACGGGCCTTTCTGCGTAGGTTGCAGGGGGGGTGTCAGGTCCCCATCGCCGCCTATGGTGAAGTGAACAGGAGGGAACTCCGTTTGCGGGGGATGGTGGCCCGGCTCGATGGGTCCCGCATCTTCCGTTCCCAGGCCCAGGGGGAGGATCCCGAGGAGGTGGGGGAAAGACTGGCCGAGGACCTCCTGTCCCGAGGGGCAGGCGAGGTTCTACGGGAGATATATCACAATTATCATGGGAGTACCTTCCGGTAAAGCCATGCTCTGGAGGGAGAGGGGAATTGAGGCATCTACAAGCACCGCGTCAGGGGGGTTGCCCCCCTGAACCCCCTATAAGGACTCTGTGGGGAGTTTGAGGGGTTTCGCCCCTCAATGGGAGGTCGAAGGTTATACCGAGGTATTTTTCCCGCCCCGCCAAGGGCGGGGCGGGATTCGTGGGTGGTGATGCCACCATGAATAATCAGGGATACGATAAGCCTTCATCAGGGCTTAGGAGGATTAAAAGATGGCGAGCACGGTTTATTTTGCTGACCTGCGGACCACGGTCACGAGGAATCTCCTGGATAAGCTAGGAGAGTTGTTGGAACGGGTGAATCTTCCCCGGAGGATCAAGCCCAAGGGCACCGTAGCCGTCAAGCTCCACTTCGGTGAGCGGGGGAACACCGCCTATATCAGACCCATCTTCCTGCGCCGTATCGTTGAACGGGTGAAGCAGGCAGGGGGCAAGCCCTTCCTCACCGACACCAACACCCTCTATGGAGGTTCCCGGTCCGATGCCGTCTCTCACCTGGTCACCGCGGTGGAGAACGGATTTGCCTTTTCCACCGTGGGTGCCCCGATCATTATCGCCGATGGTCTGATGGGGAATGCCTCGGTAAAGGTACCTATCGAGGGGAAGATTTATCGTGACGTATCCATTGCCCACGCGATCTACTTTGCCGATTCCTTCATCGGGGTAACGCATTTCAAAGGACACGAGCTCTCCGGGTTTGGGGGGGCTATCAAGAACATCGGCATGGGATGCGCCAGCCGGGAAGGCAAGCTGAGCCAACACTCCACCGTGGGTCCTAAGGTGAAGGGGAAGGAGTGTGTGGGGTGCGGGACCTGTGCCGAGTGGTGCGCCTATGGTGCCATCGAGCTCCAGGGAGAGAAGGCATCTATCAACCCAGACAGATGTGTGGGGTGCGGCGAGTGTATCGTCATCTGCCCCCAGGGGGCCATCCAGATCCAGTGGAACAGGGCCCCTGCAGAGTTCCAGCGCAAGATGGTGGAGTATGCCTGCGGGGTCCTGAAGGACAAGGGGGAACGGATCGCTTTCGTGAACTTCGTCACCCAGGTGAGTCCCTTTTGCGACTGCTATGGGAACAGCGATGCCCCCATCGTGGGGGATGTAGGGATCCTCGCCTCGGACGACCCGGTGGCCATCGATCAGGCATCCGTCGATCTGGTCAACGCCCAACCCGGCAGCGCCGCCTCACCGTATACGGCTGAGTCCCCCCCTGGAAAGGACAAGTTCCGGGCGGTGCACCGCGAGGTGGACTGGACGGTCCAACTGGAATACGGCGCGCAGATGGGGTTAGGCAGTAGGGAGTACGAACTGGTGAGGACGTGAAGGATCCCAACTAACCCTTCCGATACCGCCAGATCACAGGCCAACTCCAACAGTGAAAGATGTGGTGGCGACGCCGTATGTGGGTTTATCAAAAAAGAGTTGACAAATAAGCCTTCCTTAAATATTTTACCTCTAATAGATCAGACCTATTGACAGATTATGGTAAATTATGGGATAAAGATAAAGATAAGGATAGGGATAGGTATTCAAGTATCGGGAGATTGAAAGATGTTTAAACCGTTAGAAAAGAGGAGGTACTCAGAACAGATTGCCCATCTGATCCAAGAGAAAATTATGAACGAAAACATTCAAAAGGATAATAGGCTTCCCACAGAACGGGAGCTCGCCCAGGAGTTTCAGGTGAGTCGCACGGTAATCCGCGAAGCGATGCGTGAGCTAGAGGTATCGGGTCTGGTTCATATCAAAAAGGGCCCGACAGGCGGGATCTTTATCACCCATGCCTACCATAAACCCCTCAGGAATTCCCTGCAAAACTTGATCGCCTCAGGACGGGTCACTGCCGACCATATCTTGGAAGTTCGTTTGCTCATCGAGCCCTACATCGTTACCCAAGCAGCCCTCCATGCGAACACGGAGGATATAGATGAGTTACAGGTCATGCTGACAGAGGCGGCTCAACACCGAGATGACGCTGCGACCCTCAAAAGTCATAACTTCAAGTTTCACCCCCGCGTAGCGAAGGCATCGGGTAACCCGGTCTTCTCGATCTTGATAGATTCGGTTATGGAGATATTGGAAGAGATCGCCCATGACTTTTTGGATCTTTCTATCGAAAGGAGCTTTTTGCAGGCCCATCAGGAAATATTTCGGGCAATCAAGGAGAAGGACCTCGCAAAGATCAAGAGGCTCGTTGAAGAGGACATTCGAAACGTCAACACGGAACTGAAGACCTTTTTCGAGAACCATAAAGATAAGCCTGTCTAAGATATGAGGGATGACCTTATAGTGAAGAGCAGTCTCTATGAGAACTTCTTGAAGAGGATGGAGACAGTGGTCCCACCGTTAGCAAAGCCGTTGAGGAGGGCGAATTCTATCTTCCTCTTCGTGGCACCCTGGATGGTATAATCCAGGTCGCACTCAGGATCGGGCTCTCGATAGTTGATCGTCGAGGGGATAATTCCCTCCTTGA
>CAYQOD010000101.1:0-7051 GCA_964419065.1 uncultured Thermodesulfobacteriota bacterium
ACAACCCACCGGTGAGGGTTATGCTCACTGCACCGGGAGGCCTGAGCCAGGTCCTGCCGGTCACCAGGGCATAGAGGATATCGGTGGAGCCCATGCCCGTGGCCAGGCAGCCGAGGGCGCCCGCCAGGGTGGTGTGGGAGTCGGCACCGAGGACCACCATCCCGGGCCCCACCCAGGGTCCCTCCACCAGGAGCTGGTGGCATATCCCTTGATAGATTTTGCAGTTAGGTATGCCCTCCTGCTCAACGAAGGAAAGGACCTCTTTTACTATAGTAGCCCGTTCCACTGTGGAGGGAGGGGCGAAGTGATCCACGGTGACCAGTATCCTATCCTTGTCCCATATAGTCGCTTCAAGCCCCTTAAGATCCGCCAATAACAGTGCCAGGGTGGGATCGTGCAGGAGGACAAAGTCAACCGTTACCCGGAGGAACCCCCCCTCCCTCTCACCATCGGCATGTCTCTGTATGATCTCGCCTGTATATCCTTGAACCATCTCTTCCCAGCACCTCCTCCACAATCTCCCAGAAGGCCTCCAGGGGGAAGTCAAGACAGCGCTGATAGAACAACTCCATCTCCTTGGCCATCCTGTATACCTCCTCCTTGCCCTCTCCGGTCTTTCGTTCCTTGACCTTCTGCAGGATGCCCTCCAGTTCCTCTTCATCCGCCTCATACCCGCGCTGCTCCAAGAGGTACTGTATGGTCTGAGTGCCGGTATGTTTCCCCAAGACGAAGGAGGCAGTGCGCTTGACCTCGGAGGGATTCACCCCGGCGTAAGTCTGGCTATTTTTCAGGAGCCCATCGACGTGGATCCCTGATTCGTGCCTGAAGGCATTGAACCCCACGAGGGGGGCATGGGGTGGGATGAAGATCCCTGAACATCGCTCCACGAGCCTGGAGATGTCATAGAGCCCGTGCATATCTATACGGTGTCCCCTTGCGAGATGCTTGTCGATGGCCATCACCACTTCGTGGAGTGGGGCATTGCCTGCCCGCTCACCGATGCCATTAACGGTGACCGAGGGATAGTCAGCACCGCCCGCTACGGCTGCCACGGTATTGGCTGTGGCAAGGCCGAGGTCGTTGTGGCAGTGAGTACCCAGGTGCATCGCGGAGGGGATCTCAGACCTTATCCACTCGATGAGCGCCCTCATCGTGAAGGGATCGGCAATACCCACGGTGTCGCAGATAAAGGCCCGTTGCGCCCCCCAGGCGTGGGCATCGGAAATGATGCTGCAGAGGAAAGAGGCGTCGGCACGGCAGGCATCCTCGGCGACGAAGTTGACCACGAGGCCCTTCCGGGCGCTGTAGCTGACTACGTCCCTGGCCAACTTCGTGACCTGACCCTCGTCCATCCTGAGCTTGTAGCGCAGGTGCTGGGGGCTGACAGGACAGATGAGAAAGACCTCATCGACGCAGCAATCGATGGCCTGGTCTACCTCCGTCCTGTTCAATCTGGCAGAGACCCCGATGGATGCATTCAGCCCCGCTTGGACGATGGCACGGATGGCCTCCCGTTCGTCAGCCGATACCACGGGCATCCCCACATCGAGCAGGGGGACGCCGATGCGGTCCAGTTCGCGGGCGATCTGGAGCTTCTCTTCAATGGTGAAGTAAACCCCGGGAGATTGCTCCCCCTCCCTGAGGGTCCCGTCCACGATATAAACCCTCTCCATGGCTACCTCTCAAACGCCAACGTCTGTAATGACAATAGACCCTGCCCCAGAAAGGCCGGCTGGTCTTTCTCGGATCGGGATGGAGCGAACAGTGCTCCCGACACTTCGCATCCTTTAACGTCACCTCGAACTCGTGGGGGGTAAGCGCCCTGCCGTTGCCGAGATAATCGGGTATAAAGTAGCCCAGCCCGCCACCTCCTGGTGAACTCGCCCGGTAAAAATCGGCGAAGCTCCGTCTCGTGCTGATAATCCCAAACTCCTCAGGGTGGAGGTGCCACGGTGAGGCGGGTTCCAAGGATACGGAGGAGGTCCAGATCCTCCCGATGTTCTTAAACCGTCTTTGTATCTCCCTGCGCAGGGCAACGGTCCGGGCGAGATCAGGGTACCACTCGCCGGGGATCCCCATGGCGAAGAAGATATCCGCCCGTATCCTCAAGCCCTCAGCCGTGGAGATGGTCCTCATCAAGGCCTCGTTAGAAAATGAGAAGGTCTTATTGCGGCTTCTCACCCATTCTTCCCCCGATTCCGGGGAGAGGGCGAGGACTGAACCATCGAGGACAAAGGTCCTGGCAAATGACTGAAGGAACGTCTCTGAGGGCAAAGAGAAGGACTCAAAGTAACACCGCACCCCTATCCCCTTTTTTCTCAAGAAGGAGAAGAGCTCCTGGTAGTAGGGCTCGGCCTCCCTTCCCGGATCGAAGGCGATGTGGACCATCTCATACCCCCCGTGCGCCGCTTCGGAGACCGTATCCGCAACCCTTTCGGGGGCGCGAAATATCACACCCCTCCTGCCGTTGACCATGCGCTGCGCCTCGGCACCCCCGCCGCACCAGGTACAGTTGCCCGTACACCCCCGGCCGACAGCCAGGGGGAAGACGGAGTACCCGAGGTGAAAGTGCCTCCTGTTCTGCTCCTTAGGGATCCTCTTTGCCCAGACGAAGGGCAAACCCATATAACGGATGTAGGTCTCATACCCCCTGAGCAACTGTAGGTTGGCATAGGAGGCACACTCCAGATCCCGCTCCGTCGCCACGTACCTCAGGGGATTTTCCTTGATCTCCCCTCTGTCCCTCCAGGTGAGGTTGGGGACGTCCTCATACCTGCGCTTTTCATCCACCGCCTCCATCAAGGCCATGAGGGGGACCTCTGCATCTCCTCGGATGACGGCATCTATCTGCGGGAATAAATCCAGTATCTCCTGATGAAAGAAGCTGGCCGTGTAACCGCCCAGAACGACATAGCTCTGGGGGCTGATTTCCTTTACTGCCTGAGCGGTCCTCATGACCTCATACGACTGCTCGTGCCAATGCAGCGGTATGGCCACTACCTCGACCTTTTTCTCGCACAGATACGGAACCGGGGAAAATCCCCGCTGCTCTATCCACTCCAACCCCAGATGCAGGATCTCCGTTCGGTATCCCGTGCGGACGGCCAGATCTGCGAGGGCAAAGGTCCCCATGGGGAGGAGGTTAACCGTCATATATTCACCGTAGGGGGGGTAGTAGCTGGAGGACTTGGGCACGTGGATGAAGAGCAGATCGATGGTATCCCTCACTGCAGCAACTCCAAGGCCTCCTGAACCGTTGCCCCCTGGTGGACAAGGGCGGAGATGGCCTGCACCATCCTCGCTGGACTTTCGTGCTGAAACACATTCCTCCCGATGGAGACACCGATGGCGCCCCCCTCCATGGCCCCCTGAACCATCTCCAGCAACTCCTGCTCCCCTCCCTTGGTCCCCCCGGCGATGACCACCGGGATCGGACAACCATCGGTCACTTGCCGAAAAGAGATGGGGTCACCTGTGTAATCCACCTTCACCAGGTCGGCCCCTAGTTCCGCCGCCACCCGGGCCGCATGCCTCACTAACTGTGGGTGACGCTCATCCTCTATCCCTGGACCGCGGACGTAGGACATGGCCATGAGGGGAAGACCCCACCGGATACACTCCCCTGCCACCTCTCCCAACTCCCTGAGCATCTCCCCCTCATAGGGGTTCCCCAGATTGAGGTGGAAGGAGACGGCGTCCGCCCCGAGGCATAAGGCCTCCTCCACCCCGCAGACCCGGACCTTTCTCAGGGGGTCGTAGGAGAGGGTTGTGCTCCCTGAAAGGTGCACGATCAAACCCATCCTTACGCCGTTCTCCCACGATCCTAAGGGGACAGCCCCCCGGTGCAGGACCACCGCATCCGCCCCCCCTTTGGCGACCTCTCCCAGCACCCTCTTCATATCCGTCAGGCCGGGCAGGGGACCCTGGGTCACCCCGTGATCCAGGGGGACGATGACCGTCCTACAGGAGAGGGGATGAAAAATCCTCCTCAGGCGTACCTCTTTCCCTCCCATCCCTCTCACCTCCTGAAAGATAGGGTACGGTTGACCTAGTGTTTCGATTCGCAAATATTGTAACGTATCTTGGTTATGTATAACATCCAAATTGCTCACTCAACACTAAGTCCTGAGTGAATGAATTCGTTATCAAATGTATGAATTGAAGGACATAGCAAGCACTGTGCCAGTGGCCCGAGATTGTTAACTCATTGATTTTAAAACGGAATCTGCAACAGGGAGAGAATGACCTGTTCCGGTATGGAACAGATCGTTAAAATCTGGAACTACGGCAGGAGTCCGTACCCCTTCAGGCGCCTCCAGAGGGTATTGCGCCCTATCCCCAATTCTTGGGCTGCCTTGGCCTGATTACCGCCGTGCCGCTCCAGGACGGAGAGGATATATCGCCGCTGGATCTCACGGAGGGTAACTCCTGTTTCCAATCCGAGCTCAGGAGGGGGAAGAACGAGGGAGAGATCCTGCGGGGTGATGAAGGGGGAGCGGGCGAGCGTGACACCCCGTTCTACTGCATTTTCCAGCTCCCGCACATTCCCGGGCCAGGGGTGGTTGACGAGGGTCTGCACCGCCTCGGGGCTAAACCCTTTGATCTCCTTGGTGATCTTTTTTCGATAGACCTCCAGGAAGTGGTGGGCCAGGGGAATGATATCATCAGGACGTTCCCGCAAGGGGGGAATAGAGATCCTGACCACGTTGAGACGGTAGAAGAGGTCATCGCGGAGGATGCCCTGACTCAGCAAGGCCTCGACCTTCTTGTTGGTGGCGGTCAGGATGCGGACATCAACCCGGACGGGTGCCGTGCTCCCCACCCTCCGCACCTCTCCCTCCTGGAGGACCCGCAGGAGCTTGCCCTGGAGAGAACCGGGCATATCCCCGATCTCATCGAGAAAGAGGGTCCCCTGGTGGGCCGCCTCAAAGAGCCCCTTACGTCCCTTATCGGCCCCGGTGAAGGCACCCTTCTCATACCCGAACAGCTCGCTCTCCAGGAGGGTCTCGGGAAAGGCGCTGCAGTTGATGGGGATAAAGGGACGATTGCGGCGGGTGCCCCCCTGGTAGATGGCCCGGGCAACGATCTCTTTCCCTGTGCCGCTCTCACCTTCGATCAGGACGGTAGCATCGGTAGGCGCGACCTGGGCCACCGTCGCCAGGACCTCCCTCATCTGGCTGCTCTTGGCGATGATCCCCCTCCTCCCCTGCTGCCCCTTAAGCTCCTCCCGCAGATCCTGGACCTCCCTCACCAGGGCCGTGCGTTCCAGGGCCCTGGCTACCTTCAGCAGGAGCTCCTCTTCATCGAAGGGTTTGCCGATGTAGTCGTAGGCCCCTAGCTTCATCGCCTCAACGGCGGAGGCGACCGTCCCGTAGGCGGTGAAGATGAGGACCTCGGCCTGGGGGTTGGCGGCCTTCACCTGGCGGAGCAACTCCATCCCATCCACCCCCTCCATCCTCAGGTCGGTGAGGACCATATCGTACCCCCCCTGCGCCACCATCTCCAGGGCCTCGGCCCCGTCGCCCGCCTGCGAGACCTGGTACCCCTCCCGCCTCAGGAGGATGGAGAGGGTCGTCCTCATGGAGGGCTCATCATCCACCACCAAGATATGACCTTTCGGCTCCATTCCCATCATCCTTCATCGCGTAGGGGAGAGATATGGTAAAGAGGCTCCAGGAGCACGCATCGCTGTCAACCTGAATGAACCCTCCGTGGGCCTCAACGATCCTGCTGGCGATGGACAGACCCAGCCCCGTACCCTTGCGCCTCTCCGTATAAAAGGGTTCAAAGATTCGTTCCCGCTTCTCCGGGGGTATCCCCGGCCCTTGGTCTCGAAAGGCGATCTCCACCCATGGACCGTTGCGACGGGAGGAGATCTCCAGTCCCCCTTTCCCCCCCATGGCCTGGGCCCCGTTGAGGGCGATGTTCCAGAAGACCTGCTCCAGCTGCTCTGGATCACAGGGGATCTCCCTTACCTGGGGGTCCAGACGGTACTCGACCTTCACATCCTGAAAATCCTCGCTCCGCTTCAACCCCTCGACGGTCCGCTCCAAAATGGGGTGCAAAGAAGTCACCCTGACCTGAGGATGGGGCTGCCGGGAGAAGAGGAGGAAATCTGAAAGGGTGCGGTCCAATCGGGCCGACTCCCTCCTGATCACCCCCACCAGATCCTCCTGGTCGTGTCCGGCTGCATCGGGGAGCAGCTTGGCAGCGGTCACGAGGGACCCGAGAGGGTTACGGATCTCATGGGCCATGCTGGCTGCAAACTCCCCCAACCGTGCCAGGCGGTTCATTCGCTTCAGGGCCTCGGTACGCTCCTGGACCTTTCGCTCCAACTCCTCGACCATCTGGGCCTTCTGGGCGGCGGCCACGGCCCTCCTGTCCGCCCACATCCAGACGATGGTGAAGGCCCCGAAGGCCACCATGACAAGAATGACATTCCTTGTCTCCCGTGCCTCAAACCCTGCGGTCCAGGCGATGACCTCCTGATAGGGTGCCTGTGAGACGAGGAACCCACCATCCTCCAGGGGGAGGTATACGACGTATGACTCTTCCCTCCGGAACCCCCCAGGGCTCGAGGTGAGTGAGGGAAGGATATCCCGGACCACCAGTGGGCCAGATTCTTCCTCTAAGGGACGGACTTTTCCCGTAGGGGTTATGAGGTATGTGGTGTCATTGGGGGGTCGTCCCCCCCCGGCCACATCCCGCAGTTCCATCAGTCGCCTCTGGACGAACCCCTCCTCCGCCCTGGCCCGCAGCTCCATGATGCTGCTGCGGGCAAGCAGCACCACGACTACAAAGATAAAGATCATAAGCGCGAGAAACCTAAGACCCCTCTTCAGGGACATACCGCATGGCCTCCTGGCGCAGGAGGTGGTCCGTCAGGACCAGCCTCACCATGGCCTCACAGACCGGCACGATCCTGGGAATGGCGCAGACATCGTGTCTCCCCTCGATGGCGATGGTCCGCCCCTTTCCCTCCTCATCTACCGTCTCCTGGGGGATGGAGATGGAGGGGATGGGCTTTACCGCGGCGCGGATCCATATCTCC
>CAYQOD010000102.1:0-7015 GCA_964419065.1 uncultured Thermodesulfobacteriota bacterium
ATCTTGGAGGTACTTGAAAATGAAGGGCAAAACAATAAAGACAATCGTAAGAAAGGGCTATGCCAAAATTGCGAAGCAGGATAGTTCCTGTTGTGGTCCTGTGAAATCATGCTGTGGAAGCGCCAATAAAATACACGATATAAGCAGGAATATAGGATATACAGGCGAAGAACTCAAGTCCGTTCCCGAAGGTGCAAATCTCGGCCTTGGGTGCGGGAATCCTATTGCTCTGGCATCGTTAAGAGAAGGAGAAACTGTTCTTGACCTTGGTGCAGGTGCTGGCTTCGATTGCTTCCTTGCAGCGAACAAAGTTGGAGAAAAGGGGAGGGTCGTCGGTATAGATATGACGCCAGAGATGATCGAAAAGGCAAGAGAAAACGCCGAAAAAGGCAATTACGAAAATGTAGAATTTAGGTTGGGAGAGATCGAAAACATACCTGCTGCCGATAACTCCGTTGATGTAGTGGTCTCGAACTGTGTCATCAATCTCTCGCCCGAGAAAAAGAGGGTCTTTGAAGAGGCATTCAGGGTGCTAAAACCTGGTGGGAGGCTCATGATCTCAGACATTGTCTTGTTGAAAGAACTTCCCGAAATCATAAAAAATTCTATCGAGGCATATATCGGCTGCATTTCAGGCGCGATAATGAAAGATGAGTACATAGAAGCGATAAAAGAGGCCGGTTTCCGCGAAGTCAGGGTAATAGATGAGACATCTTTCCCTGTTGAGTGTATTGTCAATGATCCGACTGCGAAGGCAATTATGAACAAGACGAATATGCCCTTAGAGAAATTACAAGAAATTGGCAATTCGGTTATGAGCATAAAAGTCGAAGGGAAGAAACCTATATGATAAGAAAAAAAGTATATTTGAGAGCAGCTTTGCTCAGTCTTATCGTCCTTGCTGCATTCTCATTAGTCGGTTGCTTTGAGGGATATGTCGGCTCTGAGGGGGAGGTGCTCAAGCAATATTTGCCCCCTGACAAGTTAAAGGAGCTCGTGGACAAACCCGATGATTCTATTTGGATAATAGATGTCCGTCCTGCCTCTGCGTATAAGAAGGGGCACATCCCCACGGCAAGATCATTCCCCTCCGCTGAAATAATGTCTCGTCTGGGTGAACTGTCGAAGGATCAATATCTCATTCTGTATTGCGAGACAGGTGGCCGCGCACAAGGGGTGACCAAGAAACTGGAAACCCATGGATATACACGGGTTATGAACTGGGGAGGCATCTCACGATGGCCGTATGAACGGGCCAAAGCTCCAGAATAAACTCCCTATACCTATTGACGACCTCCGTACCGGACAGCGGGTCAAGGTGTAAAAATGACAAAAACCTTAAAAATTCGGTCCACAAATTTTTACGCTTGACAGATCTGTTTGGATTCCTTTATAATAGACGTGGACGTCCAAAATTTGGAGGTATAAAATATGAGGGTCAACATAGAACACCTAAAAAAGAGGGGGAAGATAACCCTCTATATCCCTCAGTCTGAGATCCCCTTTGTGGAGTCTCTTATCAATAGATACCCTAATATCTCCTTCTCAGAACTGGTCTTGCGGAGCCTCAAGCAAAAATACCAGGAGAGAAGACCGCTCAGGTCTCTGGCGGGCAGCCTGAAGGGTTACGCCACAGGCGAGGCGGAGGATATGGAGCACGTTCACAGAGAGGTGGCGAGGAATGCGGCAGAAGAAGGCGACAATCGTTGATACCAATGTCATCTTGCGGTTCCTCTTGGCGGATATCCCCCATCTTTACGAAAGGGCCACGGAGATATTCCAACAAATGGAGGAAGGCAGGCTGCGTCTCCTCTTGACCGATTTTGTCCTCTCAGAATGCGTATGGGTCCTGGAAAAATTTTATGCCATCCCCAAAAAGGAGGTGGCGGAAAAATTGACGGCTTTCATCCTCAGCGACCAACTCATTACCCAAACCCCAAAGACAATAATAAGCACGGCCCTCCATCTGTGGAGCACTTCTCGCCTTGACTGGACAGATGCCTTCTTGGTGGCCACGGTAACAACTGAAGAGGATAAACTGATAACCTTCGATCAGGAGATCGTGAAAACGTTTCCGGAGATTTGTGCAGAAGGAATTTAGCTGGCCGATAAATAAAAGGTCTTTTATCAAGATTTTTTCGATGTTTACAAAAATAGCGGACCTTTCCTGAAATTCGGGGAGAGGGGAATACAAGGAGCGCCTCCGCCCTTGCTGAACACCATGTGACGTCATCGCCCCGGTGATGTGTGTCCTGCCACCCCCCATGCCCCCCTACCTGTGCTGATGCTTGACTTCCCAGAAGGGGGTATGGTAGGGATGGAAGATCTACGACTAGAGGTTGCCCTTGAATACGAAGTCATTGTTAACCCCCTTCCTTTTACTCTTAATGCTGGGATGCACAGGAGACGGTGGCGGATTAAAGGGCTTTCTTCCCTCTCCTGCCGACGCCCAGGGGATCACAAAAGAGGGGCACGCCCGGATCTATGAAGGTAAGACGCTCTTCGACTATATGGACGGGGGGGCGGAGCTCTATTACGAATACCACTTTAAACGGGCGTGCGTGCAGCGGTATCGGACCTCCCAAGGGGAGGTTACGGTAGAGATCTACGAGATGGACCTGCCTTCCCATGCCTACGGGATCTATACCTTTGACACGCAGGGGGAACATCCTCCCATAGGACAGGATGCCACCTATGAGCGGGGGCTCTTGACCTTCTGGAAGGGGGACTACTTCGTCCGGGCCTTCTCCCCAAACGAAGACGCCAAAGAGATACTCCTTGTCCTCGGACAGACCATCTCCCGCAAAATCCCCCAGGAGGGGACCAGACCCGATATCCTCGGGCACCTTCCCCCCCAGGGGGTGGTTGGGGATTCGCTCCTCTACTTCCGCGGGATGATCGCCCTGAACAACGCCTATTTCCTCTCCCACCAGGATGTCCTCTCCCTGGGTGGGGGTGCTGAAGGGATCACCTTTCAGTATGCGCTCGATACCCAACCGCTCAGGGTCATCATGGTGCGCTATCCGGACAGCCCCCGGGCCGAGAATGCCTTTCAGATCTTCTGCGTATCGAGGACCATCAAGGATGGGGTTGTGAAAGACGGCGTCTTTCAGGGCACGAGCAGGAGGGGATATGGGGGGGTTAAAGTGACGGGTGACCTCATGACCCTGGTCCTCGACGGGGAGGGTCCCGGTGTCGTGACGAGGGCCCTTGCGTCTCTGCTGCATAGAGGAGGCCAGAAATGAAACGGGTGGCGTTGGGCATCATTCTCGGTGCAGCAGCCGGTGCAGGAGGGGCCTTTGTATATGAATTGACCGATCAACGGATCTGGGGGTGGTTGGCCATCGGGGTCCTCCTCGGGGTGATCTCCCAGCTCCCCCACCTCGGCAAGCTGCGGTGGTTCTGGTGGGGTCTGTTAGGAGGAGGTATTATCCTCGTCGGCTGCTACCTGGGCACGACTATTGGGTATCCCATCTGGCTCGTCTGGTCCTTTTTCGGGGCACTATTCGGCTTTCTGTGCTCCCGCAAAGGGCTGCAGTGGAGGATTGGAGGGGGGGTTATCGGGGCTCTCGGTGGTACCGTGGGTATATCCCTCCTCCCCCTGATTACCGTGGTGATCCTACCGTCCCTGGGACTCCCTACTACCTTTGACTACGACCTCGACGTCCTCGGACTCGTGGTTGTCGGGGCCTTTGTCGGGGGTACGACTGCCTGGCTGAAGGGGAAATAATTCAAGGAGGGAATAGGATTCTAGGGGTCAAGGATTCCAGTGGCCAACTTTCATGATTCTAACCTAACAGAAAGATGTTTGAACCCTCTTGGTAAGTTGTTGAGGAGGAGAGCCGAACAAGGAGTTACGTTTAGTGAAAAAGAGAGATAAAAAGGGGATATCGCGCCGCGATTTCATCAAGCTAGCCGTAGGGGGAGGGGCGGTCCTCACTGCCTGGGGTACAGGGTGTTTCGCCGGGGCAAAAGAGGCGCGTCGTGGAATCCCCAACCCCTATGTGGAGGGAGGGAACCCTCTGGTGGTCTCTGTCCAGGGGAAGGATCCGGAGCGGATGCTCCGCGCTGCCGTGGAGGCCCTGGGAGGGCTTGAACCCCTGGTGCGGGATGGAAAAGAGGCCCTCATCAAACCCAACTTTGTCTTTCGCCAGGCCTTCCCCATCACCACCGATCCAGAGATGATCTTCCTGACGGCCCACCTGCTGCGGGAGGCAGGGGCCTCGGGAGTGGAGGTCTTCGATGCCCCGGGGACCTATCTGATCGGGAGCGAGCGAGAGACCTTCGACTTCTATAACATCGTCAGCAGGGGAGAGGAGAAGGGGATAACGGTCACTGCTGGTGATGCCGGGCGCCGCCGAGAATATGTGAAGACCAAAAAAGAGGGGTGGCGGGCCTACCCCGAGATCATCGTCCATGAAAAGATCTACTGGACGCCGGTCATCATCAACATGGCCTGTCTGAAGAGACACCACACATCATTCTTGACCTGTGCCCTGAAAAACAACTTCGGGGCCATCTATGGGGCTCAGCGCTGGGATGCCCACGTCCGGGGGGAAGGGCTGACAAAGGGGATGAAGGGAGCCGATGAGCGGGCCAAGGCCCCCTTCCGCGATGAGACCCACTTCATGACCGCCCTGGCCGAGTTCGCCGATGCAGTACGGCCCGAGCTCTCAATCGTGGATGCCAGGGCCATCCTCATCAAGGGAGGCCCCACCAAGGGGAAGGGGGAGGTCAAGCACGGGATCAACCGGTTCATCCTGAGCGGGGACATGGTGGCGCTGGATGCCTACTGCTCGCAGCTCATGGAGGAGCACGACGAGACCTACACCACCGAGATGATCCTTCCCTACCTGAGGGTGGCCGAGAGGTTGGGACTGGGGACCATGGATCTGAAAAAGGTGAAGGTGATCGAGCTCGAGGTGTGAAGGTTAGGGCAACACAGCCCCTCCTCTTTTTATATAACAAACTTCAACGAGACTGCGTATCAAATAAGTTCGGCACCTATTATCTAGTAACCCTGTCGATCACATACCACTCGTCTTCTGAATCCGAAGCCGTGTCCACCACGAGATGCACGAGGGAGAGGTTGGGGAACCGAGCCTTTATCTCATCGAGGTCGACGGGTTCAAACCGCTCCTTGTTGTTGAAATACGCCTGAGGAGTCAGGGCATTAGATTCATAATCCTCCTTTGTCCTCTTTGCGATCTTGTTGAGGGAGTAGTCTTCAGGACACTGGGTCTGTTGGATAATAAAGGTCCTGCTGTTTTTTGCAGCCACCTCCGCGGCCCTCATCCTGAGCCTCTGCGTGATGAAGGTGGCATCCAAGATAACCCCCGTGCCCTGGGAGGCGAGTTCGTCCGCCATGGAGAACATCCTTTCATAGACCATCTTCCGTTTATCCATGCTCGAGGCCACCTGTTCATCGAAGATGTCTTCCCCCTTGAGCACCTCCAGGCGAATAAGGTCAGAGCGTAACATCTCATAGCCCTTGAGCCGGGCGATGACCTCCATGGTCTCGGTCTTATTGGTGGCGGGAAGCCCGCAGGCGATCAGAACCGCACCATCCTCGATCTCCCCCTCAACGAACTCCTTAAAAGGTTCTCTCATATAACATCTCCTTGTAAAACTCTTTTGGGTCTCCTTGGGGGGGTCAGCTCTTCCTCTCTACCCCTGGGTCTTCTGATAATCCAAACTGGGCGCCCACATACTCCGGGACATCCACCTCTCCCATGAGCACGGGCTGCTGATGGCAATCGGATCCCCCGGAGACCATAAACCCCTTCTCCCGGGAAAAGGCCAGGTATGTCTCTGCCGTCTCCCTATCATGCCGGGAGTGCCAGCACTCAACCCCGTCGATAGAGTCCAGCATGAAATCCTGAATGATCCGCAACTGTTCCTCCACCGAGGTGCCCAGACTCACCAGCGAGGTGCCGTTCGGATCGTTGGGGTGGGCGAGCACGATCTTTCCCCCTGCACCACGGATGAGCGCAGATGCCTCCTGCAGGCTCAACGGCATCTTGGGTACATCGCACCTTATCAGATATCGGTCAAAGGCCTCCTGTTTGGTGGTCACAATCCCCTTCTTGATCATATAGTTGGCGATGTGAGGTCTGCCGATGGCCCCATCGACGCTGGCCTGGATCGCATCGAGGTCCGCAGCGGTGAACTCCGGCAGGCCTTCCTCGGTGAATTCACGATTCAGGTTCTCCAAGATCTCCTCCGCCCGCCTCTCCCGGTGGTCCCTGAGGGTCTTCAGCTTCGCAACCAGGGCGGGGTTGTGGATATCGTACTGATACCCGAGAAAATCGAGAGAGACTAGTCTACCCTTTTGGTAGTTCGGATGGGAGAAGGTCACGTTCAGTTCCACCCCGGTGAGATACGCAATGCCGTAGGATTGCGCCAGCTCACGGGCACGCCCCTGGGCGTGGATGGCATCGTGGTCGGTAATCGAGATCAGATCGATCCGCCTCCTCTTTGCCTCCGCGAATATCTCATCCAGATCCCAGCGTCCGTCCGACCCATCTCGCGAGTGTATGTGAAGATCTATCTTCATACCCTTCTTCCTCAGAGGGTGCCTTGGACATATTCGAGCGCCAAGTCATAGTACCGTTGTGCCCTCCGAAAGACTCCATCTCTCGCCTCCTCGTCGAGCCCCACATCGTCGAGCATGAAGGAGGTGACCTTGGCCCTCACATAGGCCCGGTAGACCTTGTAGAACTGAAGGACACGTCTCAGGGTGGGATCTCCCGAGGCCTCGATGTATGCCTCCACAAAGGTCCTGCCGAGCTCAGGATATCCGTTGCGGTCCAGATCCATGGCAAGGAATGCCACGTCTGAGGCCACATCACTGAAGCGAAACCGTTCGTTGAACTCGATGCAGTCGAAGATGTATATATCATCACCTTCCACGCAGATGTGTTGCAGGTGCAGATCACCGTGGCAGTCCTTGATACAGCCTTGGGCCACCCTCTGCTCGAACAAGGCTGTGTTCTCCTTCATAAAGGAGAGGCTC
>CAYQOD010000103.1:0-6994 GCA_964419065.1 uncultured Thermodesulfobacteriota bacterium
GAGAAGCGATTCGAAAACGAGCTAATCGGGGACTTTGTCATCATGCGCTCCGACGGCAGGCCGTCCTATAACTTCGCCGCCGTGGTGGATGATGCCTTCATGGAGATCACCCACGTCATCCGGGGTGAGGACCACCTCCCTAACACCCCCAGGCAGCTCCTCCTCTATGAGGCCCTCGGCTTCCCCCCCCCCCGCTTCGCTCATCACCCTTTCCTGTTGGGTTCTGATGGGGCCAGGTTGAGCAAGCGGCATGGGGGGGACTCAGTACGGGACTACCGGGAGGGGGGGGTTCTCCCTCAGGCCGTGGTAAATTACCTGGCGCTGCTGGGAGGTGGGGTCTCTGCTGGTGATGAAGTTATGCCCTGGGAGGATATGGCCAGCAGGTTTTCCCTGGAGCGTATCTCCCGAAGCCCTGCCATCTTCGATCAGGAGAAGCTGCGCTGGTTGAACCGTAGCCATATCCGAACGATGAAGGGAGAAGATGTTCTCCGATACGCCCGTCCGTTCCTTATGAGCCTCCCCCTCGAGGGGAAGGGGGAGGACTGGATGGTGCACAGCATGGATGCAGTCAAAGAGAATGTTGAAACCCTCACTGATATAAGGGAGTACCTTTCTATACTCCTCCCCGGAAAGATATCGTGGGATGAGAAAGCCAAGGAGATCCTTGCAGAAGACGGGGCACGTACGGTAATTGAGAATATGGAGGAGATCATAGGCAGTATGGATACGGTGGATGATACAACGGTACCCACCATCTTTTCGGAACTCTGCAAAAAGACCGGCCGCACCGGCAAGGGGCTTTTTGCTCCCATACGGGCGGCCCTTACCGGGAGGCTGGAGGGACCGGAACTGAAAAAGCTCCTCCCCCTGTTGGGAAAGACGGTGATCGTGGAACGGTTGCAGAAGGTCCTGAACACGAGGAGAGCCTGAGATGGGATTGCGCGTCTATAATACCCTGACCCAGAGCAAGGAGGAATTCATACCCCTGCAGGAAGGGCGGATCGGGATGTATGTCTGCGGGGTCACTGCCTATGACCTCTGTCACATCGGCCACGCCCGCAACGCCGTGGTCTTCGACGTGATCTATCGGTATCTGCTGTACAAGGGGTATCAGGTGACCTATGTGCGCAACTTCACCGACGTCGATGACAAGATTATCAATCGGGCCCAGCAAGAGGGGATCAACACGGAGGAGATAGCCGCCCGGTACATTCAGGAGTTCTCTGTCGATATGGGGGCCCTGGGACTGAAGGAGCCGACCGTTGAGCCGAAGGCCACCGAGCACATCCCCGAGATGATCGACATGGTGCAGCGACTGATAGCGAAGGGTCATGCCTATCAGGTCGGAGGCGATGTCTATTTCGCCGTCGATGGCTTTTTTGGATATGGCAGGCTCTCCAAGAGGAGCCTCGATGAGATGCAGGCCGGTGCCCGGATTGAGGTGGACGAAAAGAAACGCAACCCCCTGGACTTCGCCCTCTGGAAGGCGGCCAAACCGGGTGAGCCTTCCTGGGATTCCCCCTGGGGCAGGGGAAGGCCAGGCTGGCACATCGAATGCTCCGCCATGAGCCAGAAGTACCTGGGCGATACCCTCGATATCCACGGCGGAGGGAAGGATCTCATCTTTCCCCACCACGAGAACGAGATCGCCCAGTCTGAGGGGGCGTCTGGGAAACCCTTTGTTCGTTACTGGCTGCACAACGGGTTCGTCAACATCGACAGGGAGAAGATGTCCAAGTCCCTGGGCAATATCCTGACGATCAAGGAGATCCTGCGGGATTATCACCCGGAGTTGGTGCGCCTCTTCCTCTTGTCCCGTCACTACCGCAGCCCCATCGACTATTCTTCCCAGGGCATGGAGGAGGCCCGTAAGAACCTCGAACGGTTTTACCAGACCCTGGCGGGGATCGAGGAGGGCCTCGGCAAAGAACCAGAGCGCAAGGAGAACGTGGAGGGTTTTTCCCCGGAGGAGATGGCGGTCTATCGGCATGCGGAGGAGTTTTCTGCGAAATTTCAAGAGGCCATGGATGATGACTTCAACACCGCCGTGGTCATCGCCTCCCTCTTTGAGCTGAGTCACGACCTCAACCGCCTCCTCCAGAACCCCACACCCCATGCCCCGGAGATCCTGCGCAAGGGCAGAGAGGGTTTCGTCGAGGCCGGAGGGGTGCTAGGCATCTTCCAGGAGGACCCCCACGCCTTCCTGGAAGGAGAACGGAGGAGCAAGGTCAAGAACCTCACCCTCACCCAGGAGGAGATCGATGGGCTAATCAGGGAGCGGAACGAGGCCCGCATAAAGAAGGCATGGGCCCGCGCCGATGAGATCCGGGACCAGCTCGCCTCCCAGGGGATCGTCCTCGAAGATGGCCCCCAGGGGACGACCTGGCGGGTGCAATTGCCTTAAAGAAATCCTTCCGGTTTTCCTTGTTATTTTCCATCGAGCATGATAGTAATTTGATGGAGAGTGGGGCTTGTGAGTACGTCAGTGATTACGCCATTGAAACCATAAATGTCAAAATCAAAGATGCAATCCCCAATAATCGAGAGGTTTTTAGATACAATTTCTCCTTTTCTCAACGAGGTAAAGGGAATTTATCTCTTTGGTTCAAGGTGTCGGGAAGACTGGCGTCCTGACTCCGACTATGACCTTTTGATCATTCTGGATAGAAAGGAGAGGTGGCTCATAGACAAATTATATGATGGAGTGATGGAGATTTTACTTTCTACAGGGAGGCTAATATCTCTAAAGATAATTACGGCTTCAGAATTCAATCGTCTCAAGTCTATCCCAACGCCTTTTATGCGCAATGTTATCACAGAGGGTATAAAAATTGGATAGTGGTACTAAAACAATTATAAATGGGTACATTGAGAAGGCCCAAAAGAAGTTGGAGGTATCTAAGAAACTCTTTGGATCGGGTGATTATGAGGATGCTATCTCGAGGGCATATTATGCTGTTTTTCATGCAGCGCAGGCACTCCTTTTGACTGAGGGAGAGCATGCAGAGACACACAAGGGTGTAGTCACCCTCTTCGGGCTTCTCTTCGTGAGAACAGGCAAGTTTGACAGGAGATTTGGGAAATATCTTGCCAATCTTAAGGATGAAAGGGAAAGTGGAGACTACGAAGTCTTTTCTTACATAGACAAAGAAACTGCTGAGGTATCCCTAACAGAAGCAAGGGAATTTCTTGAGGAAACAAAAGGCTACCTGAGAAAACTGGGGGCCATACAGTAAACTCGCACCCCCCACGGCGCTTTGCTTGCGTGGGGTGCTCGCCTTCGCGGGCGGGGCATTAACCCCGCCCTTGACCAAAAGGGTCTACAACCCCTTTGGAAACCCCGTTCAAGGGGATTGCATCTCCTTAAAACCCTGCTCGCCATTCATCCCCGCCCTTCCGGGCGGGGTATTCTGGCGGGTTTTCATAAAAAAGGGCGGGGGCACCCCCGCCCTTATGCGTTGTCGATGATAAGACATTAGAGATCCAGCAGGATCGCGAACCCCCCGCCGATGTACCACTGGTCAAGAATATCATCCCGATCCCAGGTCCCCGCAAGTACCCCATTGTTGAATCTCCCCCCGTCCCCGGATAGATCCAACGACTGGTAGCCGGCGTTGACAAAGGGCTCCAGGGTGATGGGCCTCAATTTTATGCCCCCCCCCACTGAGGCTCCGATCCCCCAGTGAGAACCACTGGAAGATTGATCAATGGTTGTGGTGCCAGGTGGGGTATACTGCGAAAGTATCAGGTCTTGCGTTGCCCACCCGTAGAAACCCTCCAGGCCCACCCGCAGGGCAACCATGGGAGAGAACTCATGCTCACCTGCAAACCGCACCATGACCCGATGCTCACTGAGGTTAGGGTAGTCGCTGTGATCGAGGCTACCACCGAATACACCGGCAAGATACATAGCTTGGGAAAAATCTGCTGTATCATGGAGGTAGCCATAGTAGATGCCGGCGGCGATCCTCGTGCCTTGAGCAAGCTCCTTGTCCAGGCCGCCACCCACCACGAGGCGCAGGCTGGTCTCCTCGTTATCGTAATCCCAAACCATGCTGGGATTATTCCAGGCAGCCCCGTCACCATCCCTGGTCTTTTCCTGGTAATCCATTCGCACGAGGAGCGGCAGCGAAAGCCCCTCTGTCAGCGGGTAGCGCAGCCAAAGGTCTCCACCGATGCGCCACCCCCGAATATCACCATCCAGATCGACGCCGCCGGTAACAACGCCGACAGGGGATTGCATCTCCATCGTCCACGTGTTGTCACCCGAGACGATAACGCCTCCCCGTACGGCAAACTCCACATCGAGGGGGCCTACGGCACCCGCAACCCCAGCCTTGAACGGGATCTCCCAGTACGCGGAGACATAGGGGACAAAGGGCGGGAGGTACGGGGCCACCATAAGCGAGATCATATGATAGTTCACAAAGCCGCCAGTCAGATCGAAAGCATACAGAAAAGATTCATCCTCCTCCTGACGGTAGGCAAACCCAAGCTCACCCCCCAGCTGAAAGCCCCCCACCGGAAGCCCATACAGGAGCCTCAGGGCGAAGGCGTCGAGATCGCTCGTGAACTCAAGACCAAATATGTCAGCGAGATCCCCATCGAAGTCACCCCGCCGCCCGTCATAGGAGAAGAAGAGCCCCATCCTCCCCGGGCCCAGGGGGAAGGCAGCCCCTGTAAGGACATCGTGTTTCAGCTCGTGGCCGGACATGTCAAAAGGTATTGTCACCCCCCCGCTTGGAGTGCAATCCACATCCCAATCCGTCACCCCGGTATAGGTAAAGCGGTATCCCCCGTAAAACCTGATCCCCTCTCCTGCAGCTATCGTGGCGGGATGGATGAGGAAATCGGACTCATCCGCTACCAAACCGTACGGGTCACCCATACCCCCCATCCTCCCCTGCCACGCCTGCGAGACCCCGGCCAGGGCACAGACCAGCAGGGAGAGAACCATCAAAGTAAAAAAACCCTTTTTCATGATTTGCCCCCTCCTTATCGGTTTTGCCTGGCAACCTATACCAGAGGAGGGTACAGATAAGGTACATATTCCTAAAAATTCTCATTTTGTTGTGGTGAATGTGAGGTTTGACGGTTCAGGCTAGACCCAGATGGGGCAGTTTTCCAAAAGAGATACCCTATCCAGGAAACAGTCGTCTTTTCAAGGCAATGGTCTCTGGGGACGGCGAGGTCTCTTGAACAGCCGAGAGTGTGGCGCAACATCGCTCATAGACGAGGAGGGCCTGATCTCTGTGGTCCAGCTGGTGATAGCAGGACATCAGGTGCTGGTAGAATTCTTCAATGAGGACATCCTTTTCAAGGGCTCGCTCGTACCAATCCGCTGCTCGCTCCCACTGCTCCTTTTTTTCCAGGTACTCCCCTACCCTGCGAACGGCGCGAAGGAATCGACTTCTCACGCGTTCCCGGACCGGGATGCACCAGGAAGGCGATCCCTCAGTGGCGAGAAAGGGGCCGTCGTATAGCTCGATGGCCTTTTGGGTGGATTCGATGGCGTCGAGGTATTCCTCGTCCTGAATACATCCGTCCCATGCATCATCCGCTTTGTCGAGAAGGCCTTCAAAGACCCAGAGATCTACCCAAACGGAGAGCGGATTCACGGTAATCCGATTTTCACGGCGCAAAATCGCCTGGGGGAGGTCGAACAATCTTCGGAGTCTGTGCAGTGTCGTGGCATAGGATTGATGAGCCAGATCCCCATCGGCTTCAGGCCACAGGGCGTCGGTAAGCGCCTCTTCTCTGACCTCCCTCGCGCCGAAGGCGATGATAGCCTGGAGCATGGCAAGGGGCCTCCTCTGTGCCTTGTGAGAGAATCTAATAGGTTGGTCATCTCTCAGCAGTTTAAAGCTCCCCAGGGTATAGATCTTCAACGGCCAGGGCCAGCTCTCCAGGTGGAGGGGTGTTTGCTCTGGAACGAGGCCTCGCCTCTTGATAAGGTCCCGGACATAGTCGACCTCGATGCCCAATTCGAGGGCCTTACCACAGAGTCTTGCCATGACCTCAGGACGCCATAACCACACATTGATGTATCCTTGTTTCCGTCCGAGGGGCATGGCGGTTCGCAATGAGGTCGCGGCTGCATCTTCATCTCCCAGATCCAGGAAAAATTCAGCCTGAGCAAGATGGCATGAGAACTCAGTCATAAGTGCTCGCGTCTGGCCACACATAGCAAGACTCTGAGCAACCTGTTCGAAGGCCTCATCGTGCCTCCCAGAGGCATGCAGGGCCAGGGCATACCCCAACCGAGAGTCTGCAAGTGGTACGGGAGAACCTCCCTCCTCTGCAAGCCTCACGGAAAGCTCCGCATTGAACAGGGCCTGGACATATTCCTTTAACAACAGGTGCTTCCACGCGATAACGAAATAAAATGATGCCGTCTGATATGCACCCTGCTGTTCTCGATTGATCTCAAAACCTTTCATAAAGGCTTCAGCCTGGTTCATATCCCCTACGCTCAGGGCCGCCGAAGCCCCCTGCCAACACAGGAGGGGTGCAAAGAGATACACTCCGGTGTCAGATGCCAGTTTCAGCCCCCTGGCAACAACTCGTTGGCATGCCTCAAATTCCCCGCTCGTCCAATAACAGAGGGCCTTTATATCCGCCAACAAGGTCGAAAGGCCCGGCGGGATACCGTGCGCTTCGGCACGGCCTCCGTAGGTGTCTAAAAGGACCTGAGCATCTCTCAGGTCTCCTGAATTGATTCGATTGTACGCTAATATGCTTGTGAGATGCACTTTTGCTCCTACATCTAATTCTGAATCGCTTTGGAGAAACGACAGGGCCTTCTTTTCCCAAAATTTCATATCAGGATGGTTGGGCTGCCGCAAGACCAGGGCAGACAATATGCTTCGCGTTACCTTTATCTCAAGGTCGGGAGAAGGGAGCGGCCAAATCTTTTTGAAGAACTCATTGAGCCGGGGAATCCATTCGTCAAAGGTCTTATATTGCCCGAGACCGTAGGTAATGGCCTCGAATA
>CAYQOD010000104.1:0-6927 GCA_964419065.1 uncultured Thermodesulfobacteriota bacterium
CTTTGTCATGCCACCACTCTATCATAGTTGGTGGCCTAAATGGGACTTTACCCAACCATTTTATACTGGACAGGCGCGACAATGGGCAATCGGTGTCGATTGACTTATCTACCGAAGGGTCAGGCCCAATAATTGTGTCGAGGGCCGATGAAGAAGAGAAACGTATGCGAATACCGAATGTTGCAATCGCTGTTCGCTTGCTCGAAACATGCTATAATATGATATATTATTGGCGCAATGGACGCTATGAAAGCACGTATCGGGGACTTTAGCATTATATTTATAAAAGCTACAAAAAAGTGATGTGGTTTCTGAAGGGAAAAAAGAATTAAGCAAGGAGGAAATCCATGAGCAAAAAGATCGGTATCGCGATGGTTGCGGCAATAATGCTTGGAGCCGCCGGTGTGCTCGCTGGCAACTTTACCGATAACGGCAATGGAACCGTTACCGACGGGACAACAGGACTCATGTGGCAAAAGGAAGACGACAACATAAAAAGGACATGGGCGGACGCCGTTTCCTATTGCGAGGGGCTTACACTTGCCGGATACGGGGACTGGAGGCTCCCCGATGTAAATGATTTGCTCTCGTTGATACCAGAGGACGATTATACCGCTCCGACGATAGATGAAACATACTTTCCCAATACCGGCGAGAAGATTTACTGGTCTTCCAGGGAAGGACGCATGAACGGTCCCGGGCAGATCGCCGAAGACTCGGCCAAGGCGTTGGCTGTGGCCTTTGGCCTCGGTTTCCCGATGACCGGCTATAAGTCGTGGGCGTGCCATGTCCGGTGCGTGCGAGGAGGGAATTAAGAAGAAGTAACGGGGTCGAACCTTCATTCGTGACAAAGGGGGGTTAACGGCATAACCACTCTTTCCAGCGGATGCGGTAATCCGCACCGCTGATCTCAATCATTATGGACTCATCTCAATGATCGCACTTAAAGAGGTATACGCTATGTTTGGAGAAGGCTTTCTGGAGAACCTGTTGGCACAGATTGGACAGTACAATCAAGCCCTATTTCCCTTCTCCATCTTAGTACCATCGGCATTAGCACTGATGGCAATCGTGTTGGTGATCTTCAGCTTTGCTCGCCGCGATGCCAGGAGTAATGCTCTGATGAAATTGTTCTTGGCACTGCTGTATATGATTGCTGGTCTCGAAACCCTCTACCATGTCTTCCTCGCAGAAGTGATCGTGGGGTACATTGTTGGAGCAGTGATAATGTGGGTGTTCTCATTGCTCTTTGTGTGGGACGTATTCCACAAGCAAACCGCGTTTCGGCTTTCTTCTCGAACAGATCTGAGGATACTATCGCTTCTACTAATGATCTATGGCATCTTTGTTTATCCATTGGTTGAGTGGGTTCTCGGTTTCACCTGGCCGGAGATGGTTTTCTTTGGTGCAGAGTGCCCGAGCACAATCTTCACGATCGGTCTGCTGATCGGTTCTATCCCAAGGGTGAATAAGGTAATTTACACCGTGCTTTCAGCGGGGGCGGTCATAAGCGGTGGCATATTCTCGATGTTAGGGGCTACGTTTGATATTCCCTACTTTGCCAGTGGTATATGTGCCCTCATTATGTTAATCAAGTATCGCAAGGAGGTGTTTGGCCAGACCAGAACCGCCGTGACAGTCGTTTAAGACCATTTAACAATGAGCGCCTAACGAATGAAGTATTTTTAACTCTTAACAATCTGGATCTAAAAAGCCACTCTCTCCAGCGGATACGGTGACCCGCACCGTTTACCCCGTGCGTGAGGCGGGGAGCGCACAGTTCAACGATACGAGGCAGTGCATGGTCTCTGAGGACTATCCTGTGGCCGATCTGAAATTTTATCCGCTCACCCCGGCTCGCTGGGCGGACTTCGAGGAACTGTTCGGCAAGCACGGTGCGTACGGGGGCTGCTGGTGCATGTGGTGGCGATCCACCCGTCGCGAGTTCGAGCAGCGCAAGGGAGAAGGAAACCGCCGGGCCATGAAAGCGATCGTAGCGTCGGGAGAGGTTCCGGGAATTATGGCATATCGTGAAGGGAAGGCGGTGGGATGGTGCTCGGTGGCGCCGCGGGAGCGGTACAGCTCGTTGGAGCGCTCGCCGGTGTTGAAGCGGTTGGACGACAAGCGCGTATGGTCGATCGTGTGTTTCTACGTGGCGAAAGGCCATCGGGAGAAAGGGGTTGCGGAGGAATTGATCCGGGGCGCGGTGGAGTACGTGCGCAAGCAGGGTGGCACGGTGGTGGAGGCGTACCCGACGCAGTCGAGGAAGGGGTGGTTGCCGCCGGTATCGAGCTACATGGGGATCCCGGCGATGTTTGAACGGGCAGGGTTCGTGGTGTGTGCGCGACCCTCGCACAGCAAGGTGATCATGCGCTGCTCCATTACGTGAGGCGTCCGTCAGGCAATCTTCCCGTTTGCAGGTCCACTATGCTAATATCAGACAAAGAAACCGCTATGCAAACGAATAAACGTCTATTCCATAGGGTGAGGCACCCGCTGGCCATTGCCGGCCTTGTTCTCATCGCGGCATCGGTAGTGATTCTTTTCTATATTGCCGTTTTGGTCGTTCAAGTATTGCACGATCCGGCACAGGTGAAACTTGTCGGCTTTCTGATAGAGAGGGTTGAGTCGACCGACCGAGCCGTCTTCGGGAACCTCGGCGATCAACCGTTCGACATCCGGCTCGCCGAGCCAGTCAGATACTTCTTGTTTCTCTTTGTGGCCGTGGTGATTTTGAGCATCCTGGTCAAGATCTTTCATGGACTCATCGGCGCCGGGATAACTCTGTTAAAGCTGGGGGGCGCCTCCAGCAACGGCAAAGCCTCAGGGTCGCAATCTGCCGTGTCATCCGGCACGGACGCGCCGTAAAAGGTTTTCCATGAGTCACTTCACGGCACGGCACATACGGCGAGCGCACTCGATCGTGTTGAATGCCCTGCCTGAAACAGTCTTCCCACTGTTTACCCCGGCGGGAGAAAAACTCTGGGTCGACGACTGGAACCCGGAATTCTTCCATCCGCCCTCAGGTGAGACGCACGAGGGCATGGTGTTCACGACCGATCACAACAGCGAGAAAACGCTCTGGAGCCTTGTCGAGTTTGATCCAGCCCGGTATTTTATGCGCTATGCGCGGGTGACGCCTGAGTCTCGGTTCGGGTTTGTTGAGGTCTTCTGTGAACCCATCGATTCTGCGCGCACCCGTGCAACGGTGACCTATATCTTCACCGCTCTCACCGAGGCCGGGAATTCATATATTAATGAGTTCACCGCGGAACGCTATCGCCAGATGATCGACTCCTGGCAAACGGAGATCAATGCATATCTTGCACGGGTGCGATGAATGAGACCGGGTGAGCTTTTCGAAAAAGGAGGGTCATCCTTTCAGGCGAGTGCACGGTGAGCAGGTTTTGGCGCTACCTCATGCTGGCGATGCTGTTCTGGGTCGTGGTCGACTTTACCACCGCCTTCAATCCCGATGTCCGAGCCTGGATCGCCCATATGCCGCTCATCTGGGCATTCTATATCGGGTATCCTGCCCTCTTCGGCATGCTGACCTATCGACGGGGGTGGACCGAACCCAAACTGATACCCGCCATGGTGATCATGGCCTTCCTCGTCGAGATCGTGTTTTCCCGAAATGCGTTGCTGTATACGTTCCCGATAATGCTCGTTATGATTCCCGTAGCACTGTGCATCTATAGCTTCATCACCTTGGTGCCGAAGTGGATCGTGGAGGGGAGGCTTAAGGAAAACTGGAAGAAGACGGTGCTTCTGGCCGTAGTCTGGGTGATAGTATCGCTCCTGAGCTTCCAGACGCGCGTAAACGGGGATCTCACCAGCGGTGCACACCGCCCTCAGAGGACTGGGCCTTTACCCGTGATACTGTGAAATCACAAGATATAACCACCTACGCCAGCGGATGCGGTAATCCGCACCGCTGATTTCAGGCGCTATACTAGAGGAGGTGATTACCATGAAGATACTCGTGGTCTTTTACTCGATGTACGGGCATGTCTATCAGCTCGCGCAAGCAGTCGCTGAGGGGGCTCGATCAGTGGGGGGTGCTGAAGTCGTACTGCGGCGTGTACCCGAGACACTGCCGGAGGCTGTGCTTGAGAAGATGGGCGCCCTCCGAGCGCAAGTCGATCAGGCGGACGTGCCGATCTGCGAGGTGGAGGAACTAGGTGAGGCCGATGCCATCATCTTCGGGACACCTACCCGATTTGGGAATATGTGCGGTCAAATGCGTCAGTTTCTCGACGCAACCGGGAAGCTGTGGCTGAAGGGTGCACTAGTAGGAAAGGTAGGCAGTGTATTCACCAGCTCGAACACACAGCACGGTGGTCAGGAGTCGACGATCCTGAGCTTTCATACGACGCTCTTACATCACGGTATGCTGATCGCAGGCCTGCCCTACGCCTTTCAAGGACAGATGTCAACGGATGAAATAGCCGGTTGTTCACCGTACGGGGCGTCGACAATCGCTGGGGCCGATGGCAGCCGCAGGCCGACCGAGACCGAGCTGGCCGGAGCACGCTTCCAAGGGGAGTATGTTGCCAAGCTGGCGAAGAAGCTAGCCGGGTAGGGAGTTAGCACATCATTTCTTTTTTAAAATCGCCCTCCAGCCCGTGCGCTGCGGCATGAAGGGTCGGTAGATTCTGCTCACGACGCCTGCCTGCTCTGTTATGTAGAAGGCATCGGGGTCGATCTCCATGATGGTGCTCATGATATCCTTCAGGTCCTTTCTCCGCGATACAATGTATAACATATTTACAGGACCGGTCATCCCGTGCCCCTCGAAGGTCGTCACTGCATATCCCATTTTTCTGAGTAGTCGCGCCATCTTCTTGCCGCTTTGAGGGCTGATGACCCGCAATACGATGTTGCCGAAGGCAAGCTGCCTTTCCAACATGATCCCAACCACATTACCTGTGGCAAAACCGAGGGCGTAGAAGATCCCAAGGATCGGTTTTGTCATGATTCTATTGATCACTGCCGTTATCACGACCAGCCAGACGCTGACCTCCACGAACCCCAAAAAGAAGGCCACCTTTGTTCTTCCATAGACGATGCTTATCGTCCGCATCGTGCCCAGGCTGACGTCCCCGATTCTTGCCAGGAAGACAAGTACGCCGGTTAGGAGTGTCCAGAAATCGAATCCAATTCCCATGGTACCCTCAGACAATCAATAGATTACAGTTAAAGGGTTCATTAATCGATCTAAACCACTGACATTGTCAATAGTGGGGTGTGTGTGGGCCACCCAATAAGCGAACTAACATTGTTGGCGAGCCAAGACGCATAAAATTGGAAGCAGTTTTCTTTTGAGGCAGGGCGAAGGATATGGTCCGTAGCCATGCCGCAATTCAAAAGCCACCGACCTTGTCGGTGGCGCTTTACGATTCTACTGTAGCAGACGCAAAAGCTCATTGCAACCAGATTATTGCAATGCGAATATCCAGAACGTGTCGGCATCTCAGACGTCGCTACGTCTGGGTGAACCCCCGCTCAGATACTGGGGAAGAGGTAGGAGGAAGGTCGGGAGCTACCAAACGTATCCCTCTTCTCCAAGCAATCCATCATGACGGAGCGTCACCCACGAACCATGAAAATCAGCTCTCTTTCCCTCTCCCCTCAAGGGGAGAGGAAAGAGTGGGGCTTTATTTTCTAGGCAATTATGAACCCACGGTAGCAATGTAACTTTAGGCTTGCGACCAAGGAGATTTGTTGGGAGAATAGAACTGCATCAAAGGAGCAAAACAGGACTCCTCGGTCGGAAACGCTGTATCTTTTCATAGACAGGACGTTGTCATAACTCTATGCCACGCAGGCACGATGAAACACATCCTGTTTCTAAGTATCACATTCTTAGCCTTTCCGGTCTGTTTTGCCATGGGCTTCAAACCACCGGAACTTGCTGAACGGCTTCGAGCCATCGGATCCATCGAGGGGCTTCCAAGAGTCCTCCGCCTCGCCCTCGCCCCCGGCGACGATTTTGAGCCGATACCGGTTCCGAAACCCGGCGACTGGTTGGCAGTACACCCGGAGCCGGGTCAGACGTTTGACGACTTTGTAAAAGGGAGCCCGAACAAACCGGACGCAATCCGCAGCAAGATCTATCTGCAGCCCTTGGGGGATTTCCCGCAGAATCGCAGCCCTTCACTAAAAACCATGAGAGAGTACACGGCCACGTACTTCATGATGGATGTAGAGGTGCTTGCTCCCCTGAATATCGACGGCGCTATCTTTACGACGCGAATCAACCCTTTTACCAGGAACCGACAGATTCTTACCGCGGATGTATTGGCCCTGCTCCAAAAACGGCTTCCTGCCGATGCCTTTTGCCTCCTCGCCATCACTATGGAGGATCTCTATCCCGATCCTTCGTGGAATTTCGTATTCGGTCAAGCCTCTCCTCGCGAGCGAGTTGGGGTTTTTAGCTTTGCACGATACGATCCGGTCTTCTACGGCGAGGAACGGGGAGGGGAGTATCAGGAAGTCCTGTTGCGACGAAGCTGCAAGGTCTTGGTTCATGAGACGGGGCACATCTTTTCCCTGGAACACTGCATATATTTCAGGTGTGTTATGAATGGATCCAATCATTTACAGGAGAGCGACTCACGGTCTCTCTCCCTGTGCCCGGTTTGTCTTCGTAAGCTTCAGTTCAGTATCGGGTTTGACGTCGAAAATCGCTACCGCAGACTTCTGGGCTTTTACCAGCAGATAGCCTTTCATGATGATGCCCGATGGGTATCAAACCGCTTGAAGTGGATCGCGTTTTAACGGTACGTAGTCGTTATTATCAGACTTAGATAAAGTTTCAATCCACGCACCCGCGCGGGGTGCGACGTGACTCATACCACTCCTATCAAGCCTCATATCAGTTTCAATCCACGCGCCCGCATGGGGCGCGACGGAGTTAATCCT